>NZ_WBKL01000098.1:0-2488 GCF_015714705.1 Nostoc sp. NZL
CCCTGCCCCCTGCTCCCTTCCCCCCTGTCCAATTCCTCGTTCCATCAGCAGTAATTGCTAGAATCTAAAGCTAGGGCCGCCTTCTGCTTGCCAGTCCTACCTATATTTATGATGATCTTGAACAAAGGCTAAATATCGATGATCGTCTGCCCTAATTGCAATCATCCCAACCCTGACGGCGCTGTCCAGTGTGAAGCTTGCTATACACCGTTACCCGCGACTACTAATTGTCCCAGTTGTGGAGCAACTGTGCAGGCAGATGCTGCATTCTGCGGTCAGTGTGGCTATAACCTTCACTCCGCAGGAGTTCCACACGTTCATACTGCGGCAGCTGTTACAGTTACTCCCGATAATCCTGTGGAAGTACCGCCGTTAGTTCCACCCGATCCCCTGTTAGAACTTTTACAACCAGATGCTTTGGGAATGAGCGGTTCTACTAACTCCCATCCCCCCATCTCATCTTTACCAGCAACAGAGGTGGCAGCTCCCCCAGTAGCTCCGCCACAGGTATCTACTACAGAAAGCAACCCCCCAGAGCCACCGACAATAGTCGCAACTCAACCCGTAGTCTCTGGACAAAGTATTCCTACTCCACCACCGTTGGAACCAGCGCCAGCCTCTGAAGCCGAAGTACCTCCACCAGCCGCACCAGCACCAACTGCAACAGTTGCCAGAACGCAATTGCAACAGGTCACAGCGCGGTTAATCCACGTTCAAACTGATCGGTTAATTGAATTGCCGCAAAATCTCTCTGTGATTCATATCGGCAAGCCCAATGACCGGATTCCCCCAGATATAGATGTTTCAGGATTTCCTAATTCAGAAATTGTCTCGCGGATTCATGCAGATATTCGCGTCGAGGGAGATGCTCATTATGTAGAGGATGTGGGAAGTTCTAATGGTACCTACATTAATAATTCACCGCTTTTACCAGGGAATCGTCATCGTTTGCGACCAGGCGATCGCATCAGCTTGGGTAAAGGAGACTTAATGACATTCCTTTTTCAACTTGCTTAACTGATTCTCTATCAATTGTGTGACATCAGCCTAAGCATTTTTGCCCATCCTCCGGCATCCCTTTTGGAGGAGAAACAACTGAACTGCATCAAACAAGCGACGGATAACTATGTTGTTCTTGATAGCGCCATAGTTGACAGCCGTCGCTTCGAGGTGCAAATTGTTGCATTGTTCAGCAATTGCATGACCTCAATCAGCAATTAAAGATTAAAAAATAAATCCAAGCGCAGCAAGTATTTTAGCTATTGACTATATGCAATTTAAATGCTTATAAGTTTAATTACATTAGGATAGAGAAAATACACATCAATTTTAAACTTTGAATTTTCCAAAAAATCTAAAATCTAAAATCTAAAATCCAAAATAGAGCGACCTATGAGGGAACCAAGCAAAAATTTTGAACCCTTGCTTACCAAAGAAGCCCCGCCAGTTGTTGAACGCATGGGGCTAACGTGGCTAATTGCAGCAGCGATCGCAACAGCTTTACTGTGGCAAGTACCAGGAGGTGATTATATCTTATATCCATTTACGATCCTGGCAACTTGGTTTCATGAAATGGGTCACGGCTTAATGGCACTCCTATTAGGGGGACAGTTTCAGAAATTACAGATTTTTAGCAATGGTTCCGGTGTCGCAACTTATGGCATCCGGTCGTCATTGGGGCCAATTGGCCCGGCAATGGTTGCAGCAGCAGGCCCAATGGGGCCACCTCTTGCCGGTGCAGCTTTGATTCTGGCTTCCCGCAGTTTTAAAATAGCTACCCTGAGCTTGAAAATATTAGGCAGTTCTTTGCTATTTTCCACATTAATTTGGGTACGTTCCCCGTTTGGATTGATGGCAATTCCCTTGCTGGGTTTAATAATCTTGGGTATTGCTCTGAAAGCGCCTCGTTGGGCGCAGGGATTTGCTATTCAATTTCTAGGTGTACAAGCTTGTGTGAGTACGTTCCATCAGCTTGATTATCTATTTAGTAGTTCTGCTGGTTCTCTTGGACTCTCTGATACAGCACAAATGCAAAGGTATTTGCTTTTACCTTACTGGTTTTGGGGCGGGTTAATGGCGATCGCATCTCTGGTGATTTTAGTCCAAAGTCTCCGCGTTGCCTATCGTTCAAAATGAATATGCAGATGAGCGATCGCCCTCTTGCAGTCACCAATTCAACCCTCAGTATTTTGATTGCTGAATTAAGTATAGAGTGCCTAAAAGTACAAGCCTTAGTTAACCAGTTACAGTTACCTAGTGGTCTGTCCCATTAATTTTGCGGGGTTATAATCAAGTGTGATTAAATAGCAATGTGGATGCATTGGTATTCACAAGCAGACAAGCGATCGCAGAAGAAGGAAAAAGGGTGTATGAGCAAAAAGTATCAAATTAATCTGAGTGAATCACAGAGGGAAGAACTACTGGCTCTAGTCAAAAAGGGTTCAGCAAAAGCCAGAGAAATTCGGCGTGCACACACATTACTAATGGC
>NZ_WBKL01000129.1:0-4275 GCF_015714705.1 Nostoc sp. NZL
AAAAAGGGCTATTTCTGGGCCGACATATTCCAATATTTGGCTACGAACTGTTTTTTCTATACCTTCGAGGTCTATTAACTGACTCTTATCAGCTTCCGAGTACAGTAATGTTGCCAGTTCTTGTAAGCAGGCTTTGATCCGTTCTTGTTTCTCTTGGCTCATAGTCAGCGATCGCACAGGGTTATTTCCTTCTACATTTTCTCAGAAATGGTAAATCTTCCAAAACTGGATGCTCCCCAAAAGCATTTACCCGACTTGGTGATTTGCGATATTCAAATGCCAGATATGGATGGCTACAGCGTTTTGACTAGGCTGCGCCAAGATCCTGACACAGCAATTATTCCTTTCATTTTTTTGACTGGTAGTAATACTCAAAAAGATGTTCGTAAAGGTATGGAATTGGGAGCGGATGATTATCTTACTAAACCCTCTACTATAGAGGATTTGCTCAGAGCGATCGCTGTCCGATTAGAAAAACAAGCTTTCTTGAGATACTGGTACGCTACTAACTCTCATCAAGTTACCCAACCACTACCTTCATCGTTCAACTCTGAGTCCATTTTCCCATCTATTCCCCAACTAAAAGCAGTTTTCGATTTTATTGAAGCTAATTATCGCCAAGGAATTACTTTATCTGATGTGGCTCTTGCTGTTGGTTATTCGCCTGCTTACTTGACTAATAGAGTAGCAAAACAAACAGGCGAAACTGTGAACGGTTGGATTGTCAAGCGGCGGATGGCAGCAGCACGTCCTTTACTCAGAAATACTAATCAGACAATCGACCAGATTGCTATTGCACTAGGCTATCAAAATACGTGTCATTTCTCTCGCCAATTTCGTCAACACCACGGGCTTTCTCCTAAAATTTGGAGAAAACAGCAACAACTTATTCAGCCTTCTAGAAGTGCGAAGCTAGAATTAATTAAAAATCGTAGTGAGCTAGAAAAACTTGTGCCTTTAGGTTGCTAATTAAAAGCAGATTACTAGTTTTCACTACTTTTTTGCTTGGTCAACTCCTGGACTAATAATTGCACTCCCAAAGCCAACAAACCAATTGCTACTATACCAAATATCCCGCTTCCTAAAGCAACTACACCAACAACCAGAGTCCGAACAGCAGAAGAAATCTTAATTACCAATGGATTAATTGAATGGATAGGTTTAGTAGCAAAATTTGTAGCGATCGCAATCATTAGCGAATACGCTGCAAATCCCATTCCTCCCGAAATCACCGCCCCAGTAAAACAGCGTAGCGGACTCGCTGTAACCTGTTCTTTAGCATCTGTTTGCGGCGTTAGATTTTGGTCATTCATAATATTTTAGATTTTAGATTTCGTTGTCAGTGCTCAGTCGAACGATTTTGGATTTTGGATTGGAGTATTAGGAATAATTATTGTCCTTAGCTAATCGTCATTCAAATTGCATCTTTGTGTCTTTGCTTTTTTCTAGCGATTTGAACTATGCAACTTAAAAACTCATCAGCTTATTCCCTATACTTCACTAACGAAAAAAATTATTTAAACAGACGATGCCACTTTGATACCATGTGTGATTGTCCGAGTTACAAACAATTCTAAGTCTTCATCAAGAATTGCTTCCCTCACTTGCAGCTTAACTTGTTCTGCCTGCTGTTGAGACTCAAAAAGAGCAAATACTGTTGGGCCAGAACCAGACATCATTGTTCCTAAAACGCCTTCCTGATTTGCAAACACTTCTCGCAACTGCAAGACTTGGGGATAAGCTGGTAATACCACGCGCTCTAAATCATTGTGCAATTTTTGGGCAATTTCTCTCGTATCTTTATCCAAGATAGCTTTTACTATTGCTCCTGAATGAACTGCGTTAGCACGCGCTGCCAAGCTATCGCTATCTCTAATATAAGAATTACTAAACTGCTGTCTATAGGTTTTGTACGCCCAAGGTGTGGAGACTTCCAGACTGCGGTATTTCCCCAATACTATATATATGTTATCTAAACTCGGTAGGGGAGAAAGTTGTTCACCCCTACCTGTTGCGATCGCAGTTCCACCCGCTACACAAAATGGGACATCTGAACCAAGTGTGCCTCCCAACTCCTCTAATTCTGATTGAGTTAATCCCAATTTCCACAGTAAATCTATTCCCACCAACACAGCTGCTGCATTCGTCGAACCCCCAGCCAACCCAGCTGCTACAGGAATCTGCTTGTTGACGGTAATCTCCACGCCCCCATATCTAGCAAAGGCTTCGGGAAATTGCCTCACCATTAATTCCGCTGCCCGGTATGCCAGATTACTTTTATCTGTCGGTACTTGTGGGTGGTTGCAGTGAACACGGATGTTGTCAGTGCTGATGGAATGCACATGAATTTGGTCTGCAAGCCCGATGCTTTGAAGTATCATGGCCAACTCGTGATAGCCATCGGGGCGATCGCCAATGATTTCCAGATACAAGTTGATTTTGGCAGGGGCAATTAGGCTGTAGGAACGCATTTTGAAAGTTAGAAGTTAGGGGTTGCTAGTTGTGAATGGGTGAATTTTGGGTTTTGAATCAAAGCAATCATCTACATATTCACTCTTAACTCTTCACTTTTAACTCCTAACTCATTCGCTAGGATTACCCATTGCTGAACGCTGAGGTCTTCAGCTCTAGCTTGGGGATTTATTTTTAATTGTTCCAGTAATTGGGCCAGATGATCGCGTTCTATAACAGATTGCAAATTATTTCGTAACATTTTGCGCTTGGCACCAAACCCCAACTTTAAGAAATTCTCTAACTGTCGAGGATTAAGTGCTGGTATTTCTATTTTTCGGGGACGCAATCGAACCACTGCTGAATCGACTTTTGGCGGTGGATGGAATGCGGCCGCTGGAACTGTGCAGATTAACTCACACTCAGCCAAATACTGTACCCGCACACTCAACGCCCCAAAGGCTTTTGATCCTGGTTTAGCATACAATCTTTCTGCGACTTCTTTTTGTACCAGCAACACTATAGAGTCAAATGGTTCGGGGTTGGGATTAGCGATCGTACCCAGTAGTTTCTCAATGATTGGCCCTGTAATGTTGTAGGGAATATTGGCTACTACCTTATTTGGCTGTTGGAAATTGGGAAAAGCTGCCAAATAAGATGGTAAATCTAGAGTGAGAAAATCGCCTTGCAGCAGTAAAAAATTTTTAGTCTTACCAAGTTGCTTTGACAACAGTTGGCATAAGTCGCGGTCTATTTCAACTGCAACCAGAGATTGCACTAAGGGTAATAAACGACGAGTCAGAATCCCGGTTCCGGGACCAATTTCCAAGATGCGATCGCCTTTAGGGGAGCGATCGCTTTCTGTACACTCTGCTGCTTTAATAATTGCATCGAGCGCCTTTTCACTTTTGAGCCAATGTTGAGCAAAGACCTTACGCGGTCGGATCATCTGTATTTATTGCCTAGTCTAGTTTTTAGCTTTTTCTCAAAAATTCATTATAAATTTTGAAGTCCCTCTACAGCCCTAGACTCACTGTAACGCCTATCTTCTCTTCCAAACACTCCGCGAACATCGCGTAAATTTCCATATAAGCGTCACCCATAGGATGGGAGTCTTAATATGCTCTTATTCTTATATATAGTTAGTTCAAGCATTTGGATTCAAGATAAATCCCTCCAGCAAGAGGACTCCTGCCTTTTTGGATAATCATTACTATAATCACTCAACCTGCATCAAATTCCATTTAGAGACAAGCAACGTCCATTATTCACACAGTCAGGTTTAGCCACTTCGTTCTCGCCTTCCTCCTGTTGCTTAATTCATTAACCTGAAAGCAAGTCCAGTCAAGCGATTTGGCTTTTTAGAAAAAAAATAAATTTACCCCTTGACAAACTAGGGGATGAATAGTTACTCTAGTTAAGTGGGAAGGCGAGAGACGCCAACCACCGCTGAACCTAAAAAATATAATACTTTGAAAGCTTAAGAAAAAACCAATCCTCGTCAAAAGATTTTGCTTTTGGGATTTCCCAAAAAGACAATCGAAATTATAACTAGGATTCCGGGAAATATTTTTTTTCGGAGCCACAAACTCGAAACACAACAAAACGGAGAGTTTGATCCTGGCTCAGGATGAACGCTGGCGGTATGCTTAACACATGCAAGTCGAACGGTGTCTTCGGACACAGTGGCGGACGGGTGAGTAACGCGTGAGAATCTGGCTTTAGGTCTGGGACAACCACTGGAAACGGTGGCTAATACCGGATGTGCCGAGAGGTGAAAGGTTAACTGCCTGAAGATGAGCTCGCGTCTGATTAGCTAGTAGG
>NZ_WBKL01000147.1:0-5495 GCF_015714705.1 Nostoc sp. NZL
TTAGTAATGTGTGTGCACGCCGAATTTCTCTGGCTTTTGCTGAACCCTTTTTGACTAGAGCCAGTAGTTCTTCCCTCTGTGATTCACTCAGATTAATTTGATACTTTTTGCTCATACACCCTTTTTCCTTCTTCTGCGATCGCTTGTCTGCTTGTGAATACCAATGCATCCACATTGCTATTTAATCACACTTGATTATAACCCCGCAAAATTAATGGGACAGACCACTAGTGGTCTGTCTCATTAAATATGATCGGTAAACTCATTCTTAATTTTTCTTCCTTTGCGCCCTTTGCGTCCTTTGCGGTTCGTTTCTCAACCCTCTCAAAATTAATGGGACAGACCACTAGTAGTACTTCAGGACAGTAATTTTTTGGATGTGTACCCCTTACACTATATTTTTATCTGATGGGAGAAAATAATGTAAATTTACAATCTATCATTTTAATTAAAAGATTCTGTAAACTTTGGGTTTTCGGTTTTTCTATTTTTGAAAATTTGTGTATATTAACACTCAGTAGTAGTGACAAAAGCAGTAAAAATTGCCTAAAAATTATAGTCAGGTCTACACTACTGATGCAAAAAGCCATGTTGTAGATAAGTTAGTCCTTGTGAATCATCTTTATCTTTATTCAGTTAATTGCTCACAACAGCCTTTCCACCCGTCAACTTTAAGCGTGAGAAAACGATTAATTGACATTGTTGGAGCCATTGTAGGGCTGATAATTACATTTATGGTAGCAATTCCTGTAGCAATTGCTACCTTTATTCATGAGCCAAATCCAATATTTTATTCCCAAATTCGCTGTGGTTTGAACGGAAAAACTTTCCGCATATGGAAATTCCGTTCCATGATCGTCGATGCCGATAAACTCAAGCATTTGGTTGAAAACCAAGCTAAAGGTCATATTTTTAAATCTGTTGACGATCCTCGCATTACTCCTGTAGGTAAATTTTTGCGGCGCACTAGCTTGGACGAATTTCCCCAATTTTGGAATGTTCTGGTAGGGGACATGAGTTTAGTTGGTACTCGTCCACCCACTCCTGATGAAGTCAGCCATTATGATCCACATCACTGGGATAGATTGCGAGTTAAACCAGGCATTACGGGAGAATGGCAGGCTAATGGACGCTCCAGCATTACAGACTTTGAAACCATTGTCAAGATGGATATAGATTATCAACGTAAGTGGTCTGTAACTTATGACCTGAGTCTGATTATTAAAACTATCTGGGTTGTATTTAAAAAAACTGGTGCTTATTGAATTGAGGCATTGGGTATGGGGAGAGAGATTTTTATGTTCTCGTTGTAGCTAAAGAGGCGTGGGTGTCTATTTTTAATATCGTTTAACCTTTGACACCGCTACCAGTTTCCGTAGGTACGATATAACGTTGTAAAAATAAAAATAGTAATAATACCGGGGCGATCGCAATCACTGAGCCAGCAGCTACCAATCGCCAGTCAAGGGAAAATGTGCCTGCTAGCTTTGCAACTCCCAAGGGAAGAGTGTATAAATTTTCGTCTTGGATAACAATTAAAGGCCACAAAAAGTCACTCCAAGCACCAATGAATACAAAAATAGCTAAAGTTACCAATGCTGGACGAACTGCTGGTAACATTACATGCCACCACAAACCTAACTCCGAACTGCCATCCATCCGAGCCGCTTCTTCTATCTCTTTGGGTACGCTCATGAAAGCTTGGCGCAACAGAAAAATGCCAAAGGCAGAAGCTAAACTCGGAAAAATCATTCCTAAATAAGTATTTCTCAAACCCAACTGGACTGTCAAAATATAGAGGGGAATCATCACGATTTGGAAGGGAATCATAATCGTAGAGACGATCGCCACAAAAATCCAGTCTCGCCCCACAAATGACAATCTTGCCAACGGATAGGCAGCTAAAGCGCAAAACAGTAGATTTAAGACCACAGTCAGTACTGATACCAAAGTACTGTTATACAGGTATTGCCCAAAAGGTAGAGAGTTCCACACACTAAAGAAGTTATTTAGTGTTGGTTGACTAGGCAATAACTGTGGCGGCGACTGAAAAATATTTTCCGTAGGCGATTTTAAGGCTGTACTAATTAGCCACAGTAAAGGAAAGAGCATCACCAGTGTGATCGCTCCCAAAAGCATATACATTAGCAGAATTTGCGATCGTGATTTTTTCCAGTTCAGCATTTGATTAATAAGGGAAATTATTTTTTCTTAAAATTAAATTATCTCTCACCACAAGCGGCGAGGGGTTAGGTACGAAATGTAACGCACCCTGATATATAGATGTAGAGACGTAAAATTTTACATCTCTACAAAGTTTTGGTTGCATAACTAATAAATTTCACAGATCAAATCAGCAACACTAGAAAATCGTATCTAATCAAGTTGGCTTATAGCCTATCATTTTCCAGTTTTAAACCAAATTATAGTGGTTAATCTTCAACCTCTACATAAGGTTTTGGTTCACGTGATCGTTGGGCAATTTGTTCTCGTCGATACTTTGCAAGTTCGCTGTAAAGCCTCTTGCGAGAAAGATTCACACTTCCAACAGGCTCATGCTCTAGCAGTGTATGCCAAGGGGAAAACAATATACCTTCATCCAAGCGTTTGCGTTCTTCAAAGTCAAATTTCTGACTGGGAATGCGGACAGTCGCAACTTTAATAAACGGTGAATCTGCTTCTTGCCATTCGTGAACGTGGTCTTCAATTGGTGTTTTGTAATCATCTACATAAAACTGAATAAAGAAGTCAAAAGACGCTTCCCGATTTTCTTCAGTCAAATATTTGACCAGCCCTTCTCGGAGGTAATTTTCTGATTCTGGAAGTGTTTCGGGTGGTTGTTCAGGTTGCTGAGATTTGACAGACAATTTTACAATGCGACTACCAAACTTAAACGGAGCCATGCTCCAATATTGAATCAAAAGTGGATTTTCTACCTTCTGGCTGCCAATTTTTTGCAAGATAGCAAAGGCGTAAGCAAGTTCCTGCATTCGCTCTGGAGTAAGTTCTCCACTACCTGCTCTGGAAAGATCAGCGTAATCACGAACGTCTTTGGTTAAGAAAGTAGGATAATTGTTGAGTATAAAATCTTGAGTTTTTTCCTCATCATCCAGCACTTTTTGCCCGTCCACATTCATCACCTTGATGGCGATACCGCGAACATCAGGTTGGCTATCAGAGTGGAATTTCCCACGCTTTTGAGGTGCACCACCACTAGAGAAACGAATCCATGCAGGATAGGTTTGGGGTGTTTTGAACAAACCTACTCTTAATTCTTCAGGAAGATTGGGTTCAATAATAAACTCTCCCGAAAGGAGTCCATGACTTTTGCTATGAATTTGGCGGAGGTCTGGGCCGGTTTTTTGTTGAGCTTGGAGACTAGTTGCTATAATCTCGTCAATGATTGCTTCCTGCTCAGTGGTAGATGACGTTGGGTTAGTCATAAAACATTTGATGATGTGTCTTCATCATCCTGAACCCTCAGCCTTTCTGAGTCAATCCGGTTTCCGTAGAAACTGTTTGTAATGGTTTATCCCAAAGTTCAATAGGTATTTGGGACAAATAGGCAAACTCAAAGATAACTCCGATAGTCGGCTTTGTCTGCCATTGCGGCAAACTGAGCAAGCGATCATAATACCCGCCACCATAACCGAGGCGATATCCTTGATAGTCGCAAGCGACACTGGGGACGAGAATTAAATCTACTTCAGCCGGATCTAAGATTGGAGCATCGGGGTGTGGTTCAGTAATGCCATAGGCACCGCTTTGAACAGAATCGTTAGGTGCCCAAATATGCCAACATAGGGATTTATCAACGCAGCGAGGAAATCCCCATCTGTATTTGGTGTTTGCAAATAGTGGACTGAGGTCAGGTTCTTGGCGAAAACTGAAATAAGTAAGTATTGTTTTTGCTTGGGTAAATAAAATAGAATTTTGTAAATGAGAGCAAATGCGATCGCTTTTTTCTCTCCACTCTCGAACAGACATTGATTGACGTGTTTTGAGTAGAGTGCGGCGTAGTTCTGCTTTATTTAGTTGATGATTAACTTTGTCCATAAAAATTTATAGCATCAAACAAATAAGCTGGGCATCGCCCAGCTTATACCAGCCTACACTCACCAGTACATTGTTATGCAGCGTGTTGACGATACCACTCAATGGTATTCTTTAACCCTTCTTCAAAGCTCACTTGAGCCGTGAAATTAAAGGCAAGCTTTGCCCGTTCAGTATCTAAACAACGGCGGGGTTGACCATTAGGCTTGTCAGTTTGCCAAACAATTTCACCCTTAAACTCCATCAATTTGCAGATTAGAGTTACTAAATCAAGGATGGAGATTTCATAACCCGTTCCCAAGTTAATTGGTTCCGATTCGTTATAAAACTGAGTTCCCATAACAATCCCTCGCGCTGCATCTTCTGAATACAGAAACTCGCGAGTGGGACTGCCATCACCCCAAACTGGGAGTTGCTTTTCTGCTTTAATTTGGGCTTCGTGAACTTTACGAATTAACGCTGGAATAACGTGGGAACTTCCTGTGTCAAAGTTATCTTCTGGGCCATATAAATTGACTGGCAGTAAATAAACCCCATTAAAACCGTACTGCTGCCGGTAAGATTGCAATTGGACTAAAAGCGCTTTTTTAGCAATTCCGTAGGGGGCGTTGGTTTCCTCTGGGTAGCCATTCCAAAGATCATCTTCTTTGAATGGCACTGGGGTGAATTTAGGATAGGCGCAGATTGTGCCAACACAAACGAATTTTTCTACTCCAGCTTGATAGGCAGCGTGAATTAGCTGAGTTCCCATGATCAAGTTATCGTAAAACAACTCAGCAGGTTTTTCACGGTTAAGACCGATGCCACCGACATGAGCTGCTAGGTGGATAATTATGTCTTGCTGGTCAACTGAGCGTTGGCTATTTTCCCAGATACGCAAATCACAATCGCGCGATCGCGGTATTGTAATCTTCTCACGATCAGCCCCTGCTTTACACAGTTGATCTATCACCTGACGACCTAGAAACCCCGACCCACCAGTGACGAGAATGCGTTTATTTTTTAGTTCTAAGGCGGTCATATTTATTATCCTCTGTGGTGCAAATCAGAAGTGCAAAGCGCCCAGTTCTTGACGAATAGTCGCAAAATCATGTGGAAATTGCGAACCTTTTCCATTGGGTGAAGTGTGACCTAATGCTTGTAAGTCTGCTTCTACCATTAGAGAAACTAGTGGTTTGTCCCATTAATTTTGCGGGGTTGGATAAATCTTTGACAGCTTAACTCTGGCATCTTCTGTACGAAAACGCCAATCTACACGAACTTGATTAATATTGCGATCGCACTCCCAAGCCGAGACCTGTTTTTCTAAAGTTTCAATATTCGGAATTCTTCGTTGGAGACATTGACGGACAAGTACAGATAGCTCTGATTCAACCATATTTAACCAACTCCCATGTTTAGGTGTATAGTGAATTTCTAATTTTGTGGCAATCCGTCTGGCC
>NZ_WBKL01000156.1:0-61502 GCF_015714705.1 Nostoc sp. NZL
ATTTAATGTTCTAATTATTTTAATATAAAATAATATTTAATATAAGCTGTTTGGGCTATTTCAATTACTATGAAGCAAGAACTGGCACCAACTCATACTTTCCAATTTATTGATGAAATACTTGCCCAACAGTCTCTTACCCTATTATCACTTAATCCCCAAAAGACATTAATTACCAGTTTTGCAGAGTTGGGGGATTTGATTACTGAAGAAAATATCGACATTGAAATTTTCACAGCGCTTCGAGAAACTCTTGAAAGCATAGTCCGTACTCAGTTGCAAAACTTCCCAGAAAATATCTTCTGGGATTTTGATTTTATGGTGAGTAGTATGCTCAGACAAGCTTTAATAGCAGAAGAGGGTGCTGTTCCTTTTTTAAAGCTTTTTGGTAAAAGGATGGTCTCTCTGACAGAGATGTTCGGAAATAAAACGGAAATACGCTTCCGTTACGTTCACGATTTTATGTATGGATTTGAGTGGGCAAGATGGGTACAAAAAGACCCACAAAAGCGCGAACATATAGAGCCTTTTAGTCTGGTTTTTTTGGATTATTTGCTCGTCAAAGGTAAGGAGATTTTACAACGGATTAATCACGGACAAATAACATCTTATAAACTATGTGATAGCGGCTACCGCAATCCATTCACATTTTCTCGTGAACCAGAAGATGAATACCGTCTACTAACTTATCTTGCTGAAGAACAACTGATTCCAGTGGCAGTGTGGAACTGGGATGATAGCCCTGTATGGAACAAACCCTTCCAGGAGATGCGCCAGCAATTAGCATTAAAATTAAATATTCAACCACAGAGACACTGATTAGCAATAAAAAATTGCTGAAGAACATAATTATGAAAATTGCTGACTTAATTACTTGGTTTGAAACATGGGCAAATCCCGCTTGGTGTGAAAGCTGGGATAATTGCGGCTGGCAGATTGAACCAGGATTGTTGCAGGAAAAAGCACGGGTTTTAGTATGTTTGACACCGACTTTGGCAGTAATGCAAGAAGCGATCGCAGAAAATGCTAATCTGATATTTGCCCATCATCCCTTAATTTTTACTCCTCCCAAATCTTTACGCAGTGGTGAAGCGATCGCAGAAATGGTACGGTTAGCTTTTACGCACAATATTGGTGTTTACACTGCCCACACGAATTTCGACCAAGTGCAAGATGGGACTGCTGATGTTTTAGCTCAGATTTTAGAACTTAAAGAAGTCACTCCCATAGAATCTACACAAGCAGGGTTAGGATATGGTCGTATTGGTTCGCTAGAGCCATTTATGACATTACAGGAGTTACTCGCAGCCATTCAAACGCGACTTGCTCCTCCTAATTTGATTTTTTCCCCAAGTGCTGATTTACAGCAAACAATTTCACGAGTTGCCGTTTTGGGTGGTTCGGGGGCTAGTTTTATTTCAGCCGTCGCCAAAAGTGGTGCTCAAGCTTATCTGACTTCTGACTGTAAATTTCATCAGTTTCAAGAAAGCCGCGATCGCAATCTCATTTTAATCGATGCTGGACATTACGCTACCGAACGTCCGGCTTGCGATCGCTTGGTGCAAAAATTCCAGTCTTTAAACCTAGACTGGGTGCAATTAAGTAAAAAGGATGAAGATTTCCGCCAGTTTTTGGCTTGATTGCTTATGTTTCACTATATTTTTTGTGCTTGTCTAAAATTTTTTCTATAGTTTAATATTGCCAAACTATGTAGCAGTCACATCAAAAACTCTTATTATGAAGCATTCTTGTGATATGAATCACTAATTACTTGTAACTATAATCACATGATACCAATGTTCCATATCAATTAGTAATACAGGAAAATGTTCCACACTTGAGGTAACAAATTGTTTACTCTGCCCTAACCGAGATGATTCGCACAATCATTGAATCTGCTTTCCAAACTGGATATCTTAGTGTTGAATCTGAGGGTTTACTCCATCAAGTGCTGGTAACTAAATGCTATCAGTCAGAGGATTTGCCAGTCATTGCAGCCCTATACGATGCAGTTCGCGCCGGTCAAATTAAACGGGAAGCATCCTCGTCGAATGCGCTTATAGAATTTCCAATACCATATAAATCTTGCTGATACTTCCACAGGCAAGCAAGGGATCTGGAACTTTGTGTAAGGAAATCTTTCTCTTCTATGCCCCTACTCTTATCTCCTTTCGTTTTTCCTGAGTGCTGAATCCGGCGAAAATCTCAAAAACTCAAAACTCTTTGGATGTTGTTGTTGAAAACCATCAAGGTCAGCAAGAGAATGAGTTAAGATCAGATACACATGGGTAAAAGTAAAGCTAAGTCCCCGGACTTCCCAGTAATGCCAATGAGTAAAAGTAGGCAAGTTAAACAACCGCAATCAACGATTGTTTTGGAGTATTCTTTATTACATAATGGTAAGAATGACTCATCAACAGATATGAACCTGGTTAGGACAGGTTCCGAATTGTTTGACTTCTATGAAGCAGACATTCCGTAGAATGAGCCAGAAGGAGATTGAGTTCATTGCTAGAGCAATCATTGATTTATTACCCAATATTTCCTAAGATTTTGACAAATATAAGCAAGTCTTGGGATTGGGTCATGAAGCGTAGTTGTTCCGAACAGTGAAATTAACCTCTTAAAGGTGTAATGTAATGGGGTAGAACCCAGATTTGACAGGTTTAACTACGTTGTTTAAAAAGGCAGAAACAGTACATGCTACACCGCAAGATTTATCAACTCTGTTGCGATGGGCGCGAGGTATGTGTTTTCTTGCGGGACCAGCAACGCTGGATTGAACGCGCCCGCATCATCGACATAGAGGGAGATTTAGTGACCCTACGCTATGAAACAGAAGAAGAGGACGAAGTTTGTTCTTGGGAAGAAATGGTTCGCCTCGAGAGCATTGGTGCTGTAACGCAAAAATTGGCTTCAGTACCGCGCGGGAATGTGGAACCTCTAATGACAGAAGACTGTCCCGAAGCTGAACGCATCCACAACCGTTACACTGACTCGAATCCAGAATAATTAGTCATTAGTCAATAGTCATTAGTCATTAGTCATTAGTCATTAATTAAAAATGATAAAGGGCAGCGGATTAATGACTATTGACTATCATTCAAACCTTCAAAGGCAGGACAGTAACCTTCTAGAGTTACCTTAAAGTTATACAACGGGGAAGCTGGGTTCCAACACCGCTGCCCCCTTTGATGTCGGCAGGTACCACAACAGTCTACATCTGTCCATGTATAGCGATCGCTATTTTGATTGAGCAATTCTCGTTGAGACAATCCCCTTAATACTAGTTCTTCCCCTTGCCAACGAGCTTCGATTAAACCAGTATCGGCAAATTGTCGCCAACGAGGATCAGTAGTAATCACATCTGCTAGGGTGATTGTGATTACTGTTCCCATCTCTGTCAGTTCACCTTCGTAGTTAGTTTCTGGTGCTGCCGGTTGTAAAAATGTATCGCCGATAGGCAGTTCTACTAAGGTGTCAGCCGCCGGGGAATGTACATGGTAGCGGTTTTGCAACTCCTCTAAGCTAGTCAGGTCTGCCAAGTAGGCAGGAGAACCGTGGACAAAAATGACGTGCTGGGGTCGCAAATTATGAATTAGCTGCGTAGTACCAGGGCCATCACTATGTTGAGCCAGGAGATAGGTTTCGACAGTTGTAGGTGCTAAATATTCTTTGTTAACTTTTATATCAATTTTTTCTGGTAGGAGGATTAGCCAAGGGCCTGTGTCTAGTTGGCAGTGCTTACCTAAATCATCCGTAGAATCGGTAAGGACTATACAAGGTGACTTGCCCACAGTGGGACGATGTTCTGATTGCAAACGACGCACGCGGGGGCGCACCCGTTCATCCCAAAACAAGGGTTGATGGCGGGCGAAGTTCTGTACAGATGGGGGAAGGTGGGGAAGCAGTTCTAGGTAAGCATCACAGCCAGTAGCGACAGCACCATCTACCCAGATATCTAAATCTCGTCCGGTGAAGTGGTGATGTGACCGCAAGAGCATTAGCAGTTCTTGACCCAATCCTAAAGCCGGGGTGGGAAGGATTACAGAACAGTGGTCAGCGATCGCGCGATTAATTCGTTCTGCTAGTTGATTTTCTTGGTTGCGGCGATGGGGATGACGGGATGTGCCATAACTGCCTTCAATAATCAGCACATCCAAGTCTAAGCCCCGCAGTTCCTCTAAACGCAAACCTTCTACCAGCCGGGAGTTTGACAGGAAAAAATCACCCGTATACAGTAGCTTGTAAGTACGTTGCTTGGTGGTGTAGGTAAGGAGAATTGCCACTGCCCCTGGTAGATGCCCTGCGGGAAATAATTCTGCCACCAAACCCTCTTGGAATTCCACAGGCGATCGCAACGGCAAGGCATGACAAAATTGGGAAATTTTCTCAGCGTCTTGGTCTAGCCAATTCAGTGGCAGTAACTTGCTGGTTACTTCGCTGCCATAAATAGGTAACTTAGGATAAGCTTTATGCAGTGCCAGTAAGCCTCTGGCGTGATCTGGGTGGGCGTGACTAATCAAAACTAAATCTGCTGGTAGGGGCGAACTAGCTCCACGTATCGACTTAGTAAGCCCCTTAGCCAGCAATGAGATATCCTCCATACCACAGTCCAATAGGATGCGGTGTGGCCCCATCTTTACCAATAAACACACGCCCTCATCGTAATGCTGGACGCTATAGGGCAAACATTCTAATTCACTACCCACTTCCGCAGCATCTACGCGAGAAGATGCCGACAGATTATCCCTCATGCTCTCCTCCCCTCAAACCTCATCATCATGGACATATCCCAAAAGCCAAAAGTTACACAAATTTTGGTTTTGTGACTTAGGGGTAAGTTTTATCGTGCGCCCCTACACCCTGAGAATACAGATTTTTGATTGGGGAGGACGCCTCCACCGAACCCGCACTGGTTCGGAAAAGTGGGCTAACGAGAAGCCATCAAACTAGGAGGTAAAGGATGCCTCTTGTTTATTTTCTCTTTGCAAGTTCTGAGCGCTCTTAGCCAACTCACCCTACGGCAAGTCGCCTAAGCGTCTACAGATTTATCTCAATGTGCCGAGCCATTTCCGTGATAGTTATCTGAATCATAGAATCCATTTTTCGTGCCAAAAAATAAGCACGAAATCGTGAATATAACTGTTAATCCAGCTAGAATCAGCTTTACATCCATTTGTTTGCTGCCCTTTAATCAAGACTTTCTTATATTAATTTAGTGCTTCCGCAATCAAACGCAATCACTAGAAAATCTTTACTATGCATATGTGGATTGGGCAATAGGTAAATTTACCACAATCAGTCAGATTGTAGAACCTTTCGGTTCACCTGTCTATCGATCTAGATGTGAAGCAATATGACAGCACAAGCAATCCTCTACAGCCCGTAAAAATCCTCATCTAAAATCTGGTCAATCGAAAAGGGACAAACCGTAGGGTACTCACTTTCCTGGGGTATGGGAATTCCAAACTTAGCCAGCTTACCTTGCTTAATCCCTAGCTTGCGAGCATCTGGGTAGGCTTTTTCCACCGCCTCTACCAGAAAACTTTTTAGAGAAGGAGTATCTGCTAAATTATTCAGAACTCGCTGACGATGTTCAAGTATTGAGCTATACCAGCTTCCTTTCATGCTATCAGGTACATCATACTGAACCCTTAATTTGAGTAAATGCGCCAACAAAATTGTCAGATTGCTTTTGAGCGCATTTTTCTCTGCCTTACCCAAATCAACTAGTTCCTCAATCAAATGCTCAATATCCAACGCCTCAAATTCATGATTTTGTAACTGTTGAATGGTTTGCTCAATCCATAATTGCAAATCTTGATCGTATAGCGGGTTAGGCATTTCTCAGATCAACTCCTAGTTACTCACTTGATCATAGCGATGAAAGCGATCGCACTTAGAGCCAAGGCAATGGAATTCGTGGCTATACAAACAATGAAGCTCTTCCTCCGTGGGCTAATGAAAAATATGGACTTTATAACTCACAGAAATGCGTTTTTCCTCGTGATGTCCAGTTTATAATCCCCGATTTAACTCCCCTCTTAAATTACGAAACGTTAGCGCA
The DNA here is from genome assembly GCF_015714705.1 of Nostoc sp. NZL. Lineage (NCBI taxonomy): Bacteria > Bacillati > Cyanobacteriota > Cyanophyceae > Nostocales > Nostocaceae > Nostoc > Nostoc sp. NZL. Next base: position 6,071 of record NZ_WBKL01000156.1, read on the forward strand.
GCGTAAAGCCTTCTCTACGAGAGGCTGCGCCAACGGCATGGCTTCTCTACGAGACGCTACCGCGAACGCTTAGAGCGACCTAGGAGCGTCATTACGAATTACGAATTATCTAGTTCGCAACAACTGCACAAAGGTATTACTCACCGTATTGTCTTTAGTATCCGCCGCGTATTGAATCAATTTTTCCCGCAGTTCTTGACGATTTATTTTATATTTCTTCTTAACTGTCTTAACTGTCTTAACTGTCCTTGTTTTAAATAAAATATTGTGAAATACTCTCAAATAAGTTCATCCGCGCGGAATAGTTGAACAGCAAAGTTAATAGAAAATTTCATATAACGGAGATTAAATATGCCTCTTGTTGAAACTCAAGATTTCTTGGATCGAAAATTCGATGTTTGTTTTACTCATGCTGATGTGAACGGTAACGGCGTTCTAGAACAAGCCGATGTACTCGCTCTCGCCGCTCGTGTTGCTACTTATCTCGGCGAGCCTATGGGCAGTCCCAAAACACAGAAACTGTTCCAAACGTTTGAACACTTTTGGACTCATGTACAAGCCAAGATGGATGTTGATAACGATGGCCAAGTGACTCCGGAGGAATGGCGCAATGGCTTAAAGTCCTTTGCCGAAGATTCAGAAGCCTATAAATCAGCCTTCCATCCCCTTGCAAAAGCGATTTTCACAATCTGCGATCGAGACGACAACGGTTTCCTCGAACAAAGTGAGTTCGCCAAATTCCACCAAGCTTTTGGCTGTAAGGCGGCGAACAGCCAGCTAGCTTTCCAGAAGCTCGACAGCAACGGCAACGGGCAGCTTACGGTCGATGAACTCCTGATCGCGTGGCAGGAATACTACACCAGTAGCGACCAAAATGCGGGAGGCAACTGGCTGTACGGCGACGTTTGGGACAAAACGGTGGTTGTCGGCAGCAAGACAAGATGACCTACTCAAGCCTCGTTGCCAGACTGACGCGACCCAAGCTTGGGTAGTGCAACGATTCACAAAAAATTCTACCATATAGCTGAAAATCTTTACCTGAAAAGGTTTTCAGCTTTTAGATATACGGTACTTATTAGTTATGAATCAACATTGCCTAGTTTGAGCCAATTTAGACAATGTTTAATAACTATTCTTTGCAATTATCAGGGTTTTGGGCATTTCTCTGATGAGGTATCAGCTTCCCTTTTAGGCAATGAATAACTAGAATATCGCTCCTAAATAAATATTTTTTTAACTGTCTTAACTGTCCTTGTATTCTTATTTAGAGTCTGAGATGTTAAGAACTAATTTATTTTGAATAGTATAGTCTTTAGGGTGATAGTTTATGAGTTCTGAAAATTTAGATACTTGCATCTCACAGCAAGTGAGTAGTGTTGTAGTTGTTCAGGAGCCAGAAAGAATTTGTGATACAGATCATGGCTATGTTCGAGGCTGGGGTGTAACTGAAGAAACTGTCGGATCGAAGCATCTTAGTATGGCTCACGGCATAATTCCTCCAGGAGCAGGTGCAACCCCACACTACCATCCTTTTGAGACTGCGATATACATTATTACGGGAACGTGCAGAGTTTTGCTAGGTGTTGAGAATGATACATTTGTAGATATCAAAGCAGGCGATTTCCTATATATTAAAACTGGTGTCGTGCATTGTCCGGTTAATTGCGGGCAAGAAGTGATGGAATATATCGTTGCCCGAAGTTCGCCACAAGAAATTTGTCTTTATCCTGACCAAAAATGTTGAACAACCTTGCAATTCCTAATTCCTGATTGAGAGTCTTTAATAATCGCCCACGAGTATCAAAGACTCGCCAATGAGGATCAAAAACTCGTCCACGAGTATCAAAGACTCGCCGACGAGTATCAAAGACTCTCCCGCGAATATTAAAGACTCGCTCACGAGTATCAAAGACTCTCCCGCGAGTATTAAAGGCTCGCTCACGAGTATTAAAGGCTCGTCCAAGAGTATTAAAGACTCGTCCATGAGTATTAAAGACTCATTAATGAGGTTTAACTACTCATTCGCGGAGTTCAAAGACTACAGCACTTATTGTTTGAATGCAGTACACCACGATACGCGGTAGGGGCACAGCATGCTGTGCCCCTACGAATGCTTGTATTTGATGCAAGCGAGAACGGCTATAAACCGAATGGCAATATTTGCCTATAAATCAGAAGTAGCTTTAGCAGGTTTACTTTTTATAGCTTTAAACCGTTCGCCTAACTGTTCGGCAATCGTTTTTAACCCTGGAGTTTTCTTAGCAGCTGTCTTTACGTAGTCGTAAACTGTCAAGCTGCTGCCCATTGCTTCGCTGCCGACTGCCATTAGGGTATCATCTACCTGTTCTGTCAGTTGTTGCAGTTTAATCAACAGTTCGGTGAGGGTGGCGGCTAATTGATAATCGCGCACAAATTCGTCTACATCAAAGCTGGCTGGTAAAATGTCTCGGTTAGACTGGGCAGCAGTCAGGCTAGTGTTGACAAAGGCTAGGCTTTTATCGCCCATTTTAAATAACTTGCGTCGTTCTTCGACACTCAGAGTCACGAGAAAAGGCATCTTTGCTTGGATAGTCGCAAAGGCTGCTTTAATTTCTTGGATATCTTCTGGGGAAAGGGAGCCTGTAATGTTTTGGTAAGCCATTGGATATTTACCGTAATGAATCTGTTTGTTATGATTCCCATTGGTAAATGCGATCGCACAAATTGGGCACGAGGCGGAAGACGCCATAAATCGCCGTCTCTACAATGAATAATTATTGGCGCGATGGTTTTTTACCAAAGCCATAGCGCAATGTATGCATAATCCAAGTTTGGAAGTTGTCAATGTAGCTAAATATCACTGGCACTACCAGCAGTGTCAGTAGGGTGGAAGTTGTGAAACCGCCCATAATAGCAATTCCCATTGGTTGGCGAACTTCAGAACCTGCGCCAATTCCTAATGCTAAGGGGAGAGTACCTGCGATCGTTGCTAAAGAAGTCATCATAATTGGGCGCAGACGGGACACGCCCGATTCAACGAGTGCCTGACGTTGGGTTTTACCTTCCTGCATGTTGATGATTGTATAGTCAACTAACAGAATCGAGTTTTTGGTGACAATCCCCAACAGCAACACGACACCAATCAGGGCATAAAGTCCCAAGGGCTTTTGTGCAACCATCAACGCTACCAATACGCCACCTAAACAAAAGGGCAAGGCTGCCATAATCGACAATGGATGGAGGAAGTTGTTATACAGCAGCACCAGAATCGCATAGATACACATTAATGCCAGTCCTAATGCACCGCCCAAGCGACCGAAAATATCTTGCATAATTTTGGCGCTACCTGAAGGTTGCTGTACTACTCCTGGCGGTAAGTTTTGCATTGCAGGTAGTTCGTTGATTGTTTGGACTGCCTGTCCTAAAGAAATTCCTTGCAAATTGGCTTCTACGGCAACTTGACGGGCGCGATCGTAACGGTTGATGGTAGCAGGGCCACTACCAAAGCGGATGTCTGCAACTGCGACGAGGGGAATCAAGCTGCCATTTTGACTGGGGACTTGCAGATTTGTGATTGTATTGATGTCAGCGCGCGCTTTCGGATCGATTTGCACACGAATAGGAATTTGACGATCGCTCAAATTAAATTTTGCCAAGTTTGCATCATTGTCGCCGATGGTGGCAAGGGAAGCTGTCCGAGCGATCGCTTGCACTGTCACTCCCAAATCTGCGGCTCGTTGTGGGTTGGGAATTACCAAAATCTCTGGTTTAACTAAACTCGCGGTAGAAGATACTTCTACTAATCCGGCTAGCGATCGCATCTGCTTTTCTAGAGCATCAGCAGCTTGACTCAATGCTTCGGGATTTTCACTCCTCAGAACAATTGATAAACCTTTCCGACTGTCACCTGGTGACTGACTTTGGAAACTAATTCTAGCTCCCGGTATTTCCTCAAAGGAAGGGCGTACTTCTTCCTCAAACTGTTTTTGGGAAATATTTCGTTCTTCTCTGGGTTTGAGATTAATGGCAAGGGTTGCAGAATTGATCTCTTCTATTGCTAGTACACGTTCAACTACTGGGTTTTGCCGAATAATATCAGTTGCTTGTGTGGCTACCTTATTAACGTCTGACAAAGTGGAACCAGGAGGGAGTTCTATAGATACGTTGGAAATTCCGAAGTCACCATCATCAACGAAACCCTTGGGAATTAAGGGAACCAGCATCGCACTGGCAATGAAGAAAGCTAAGGCGATCGCCATTGTTGTCAATCTATGACGTAACGCCCACTGGAGAAGTGATCTATAAGGTTGAAAACCCTGACGCTTTTCGGTGATGAGTTTTCTACTTTCGTTATTGCTACCTGGAAGGGTAAATTTGAAATTGAAGAATTTTATTACTCTCCCTGCTCCCCCATTCCCCTCCTTCTCTTTCAAAAGATACGCCCCCATCATCGGCGTAACCATCCGCGCTACAAGAGTAGAAAAAATTGTGGAAACGGCAACGGTAACACCAAATGGTTGAAAAAACTGCCCCGGAATCCCACCCATAAAGGCAACGGGTAGAAACACCGCAATGATCGTCGCGGCACTTGCTATTACTGCTAATCCTACTTCGTTAGAAGAATCAAAAGCAGCTTCCCAAGATGATTTACCCATAGCCATGTGCCGTTCCATGTTTTCAATTTCTACAACGGCATCATCTACCAAGTTGCCCACCGCCAGCGCTAATGCCAACAAAGTCATGTTGTTGAGGGTGTAACCAAGGGCTTGCTGCACTGCGAAGGTGGGAATTATTGACAAGGGTAAGGCAACAGCCGTAATTAATGTTGCTCGCCAGTCCCGCAAAAATACTAAAATGACGATGACCGCTAGCACCGAAGCTTGAATCAATTCATCAATGGTGCTTTGGTAGGATTGGCGAACAATATCGGCTCTAGTAAAAATTAAATCCAGTTTGACATCTGCGGGAAGGGTTTTTTCCAGTTCTTTGACTGCTGCTTTCACTCCTTCTTCGACACTCACCAGAACGCTGCCAGTACTACGCAACACTTGGAAAGCTACCACAGGTTGATTATTCAAGCGGGCGGCTTGACGCACATCGCCAAATTTATCTTCTACGGTTCCCAAGGTTGATAAAGGTACGGAACCACCTTGTGGTAGGAGGATTTCGTAGGTTTTCAACATATCCACACTGTCGGCACTTCCTAAGGTGCGGATACTTTGTTCGCTACCACCAACTTCGGCCCGTCCGCCGGGTAAGTTAATATTCAAAGCGCGGATTTGGTCGTTTACCTGGGTGGCGGTAATAGCTAGAGATTGTAAGCGGTTTGGATTGAGGTTAATCCGAATTTCTCGATCAACTCCACCCACGCGCTGAATTTGTGCCACACCACGGACTCCTAATAAGGCGCGGCTAATGGTTTGATCTACGAGGTTGCTTAATTCTTCTACAGAACGCTGATCTGATTTAACTGCGTAAGTAATCACCGGGCCGCCGGAAAATTCCAGGCGTTCCACAATTGGATCGTTGATATCTTGGGGTAAATCTTGGCGAATTTGAGCGATCGCATTGCGAACATCATTAGTGGCGCGATCGCTATCTGTTCCCAAAACAAAATTGATTGTCGTATTAGAATTCCCATCGCTGACTGTGGAAATCATAAAATCGATATTGCCCAACCCGGCGACGGCATCTTCAATTTTTTTCGTCACTTGGGATTCTAGTTCTGTTGGGCCTGCACCCGGTTGGCTGACTTTTATCGAAACTGTTGGCACATCAATATTTGGGTTAGTATCAATCCCCAAGGATATGAAGGAGAACCAACCCACAATCGTCAAAATTAAAAATAAAACTATCGTGGGAACAGGTTTTTTGATCGACCAAGCTGAGATATTAAAGGACATTAGGAAATTTTAGATTTTGGATTTTGGACTTCGGCTTCTCTACGAGACGCTACGCGAACGCTCAGTCGAACGATTTTGGATTAGACATCTCACATCAAAGAGTCTGAATCCCCCACTGATTGCATTCAAAATTCTGACTTCTTCTTCAATTTGCGACTCGAACCTTGTCGCCATCTTTGAGATATCCTGCACCATCAACTACGACGCGATCGCCTAATTGCAACCCACTCTTGATTTCCACTTTGTCGCCATTGGTGGGATCTCCTAACTCTACTTTTTGGCTGCGGACTATATCTCCACTCGATAAGGTAAATACAATTACACTTCCATCGGCTTGGGATTGCACTGCTTTTTGTGGTACTACCATTCTCATCCCTGAGTTAGTAGTAATTGCAGCACTAGCAAACATCCCTGGTTTAAGTAAAGTTGTTGGCGGTAAGTCAATTTTGACTGTAGCTTCCCGTCTTTGATCGTTCACCTGTGGCTGTATGTCTCTGACTCGTCCTTGCGATCGCACGCGCTGATCGACATCAGAAGTAATTTGCACGGATGCGCCAATTTTCACTTGAGTTAGTTGAATTTCGGGCACCTTAGCTTGAAGTTCTAGTTTTTGATCTCGGATAATCGAAAATAGCTTTTGCGTACCACCAATCACAGTTCCCACCTGGGTTTGCGGCGGTACACCAGTGACATCACCGACTCTAGCCAGTTTCTCAGCGATTACTCCAGAAGCCGGCGATCGCACCACAGTTTGTCCCAACTGAGTTTGTAGTTGTTGCACCTTAGCAGCACTGCTGCGGACATCGGCTTTGGCTTTGTTGATGATAGCTTGGGCGTTGCCAATATTAGCCTGGGCGCTGCCGATATTGGCCTGGGCACTACGCACATTTTCTTCGGACAGATTCACAACTTCTATGGCAGTTTTCACAGCGTAGGAACGAGTATCGAGTTCTTGCTTACTAATCGTTCCAGAGTCAGCCAGTTGTTGATAGCGCTGATAATTCTTGGCTGCTTCTTCTAACTTCGCCTTAGCTTGAGCTAAATCTGCTTGTTTTTGCTGCACTATGGCTTTATTCGATGCTAAATCTGCCTGTTTGGCTGCTAAATCTGCTTGTTTTGATTCCACATCTGCTTGTTTTGATTCTACATCTGCTTTGGCTTGGCTAATTTGGTTTTGCAGTATGGAACCATCCAACACCGCCAACACTTGACCTTTTTTGACAAAAGCCCCTTCTTTTACATCTTCAGGAATGCTTTTGATTTGTAAGCCGTTTGCCTGCGGTAAGACTGGAATTAAATCGTGTGCTGCTACAGTTCCAGTAGTTTTGAGGGTACGGAAAACACGGGCGGTTTCTACTGTGGCGATGGTAACTGTCATCGCTGGGTTAACTTTTTTATCCGCTACCGCGCTTTGTTGACGGGATGGAAGACGGCTGATTACACCCATCCCACCAAAGGCGATCGCGATTCCTAAACCAGCACCTAAGAATAATGGCTTCAACCATGCCCTGGTTGGTTTTTGATCTGATTTGCTCAAAAAGCCAGCATCTTCAGATGTTACAGGTTGTTCCACCTCGACCTCTGAAACACTTTCATCGCTCACAGTCCTACCTCCACTTTCTGTCTATGCATACCAATCTTGGTATTTTCTTAAGAAAACTTGAAATTTATTTACTTCATATAAACTATGACGCATTTCATCGTAAATGTCTTTCTCGTAAAACAGTATATAATACAACTTTTTAACTAAGAGAAATTACTAACAAAGTATACTTACAAATTTTATGTAAATTATAATACAAAAAATTATCTCATCTTATTTAGATACTCTAGGTCACACACCATATGTATTTAGATCACTGTCAACCAATGGTTAGATATGAAAAACTGATGAATATAATCTAGATTTATCTAATTAAAATCTGAACTATTTATAATATGCTTTTTTACACTAAAAATTATTTTATACGCAAATCATAATCCCTCTAAAGCCTTTGTGCTGCTAGAAAGCCAATATCTAGGCATAGGTCAAGCTAGCGTCCACACCTCCACGTGAGTTACAAAGGAGCAAACTCCATTGCCTTAAATTCCAGCAAGGGTGGCCCTGATAATGGAATTTTGAAATCAATCAATGAAATCAATAAATAATTGGTATTTACCAGAGTAACCAAATATGTTCAATGCCACTGAAATTTTAATTGATGCCTTTGTAAATGAAATTCGAGAAGGCTACCGTCGCACCTATGGCTGCTTCAAAAATGATTATCAGGACATTATCGCCTGGGCTGGTAACATGGCTTTGGAAAACATTGCCAATAGCGATGCCCTTTATCACAATGTCGAACACACTGTCCTTGTCACCCTAGTGGGGCAAGAAATCTTACGTGGCAAACACATTAGAGAAGGCGGTGTTTCCAGCGAAGACTGGTTGCATTGTATTATCTCCTTAGTGTGTCATGATATTGGCTACGTTAAGGGAGTTTGCCGACAAGATCGAGAAGCAGCAGACTTATATGCCACAGGTAAAAATGGCAGAATGATTTCTGTAGCTGCTGGCGCTTCTGATGCCAGTCTCACGCCGTATCATGTTGATAGAGCCAAGCTTTTTATTGATGAGCGTTTTGGAGGTCACAAGTTAATAGATGCTGAGGCAATTAAGAGCAATATTGAATTAACTCGATTTCCCGTACCTGCGGCAGAAGATCATCAAGATACAAAGTGCTTTGCAGGATTAGTACGTGCTGCTGATTTAATTGGTCAACTAAGCGACCCGCGTTACCTGAAGAAAATTACTTCTTTATTTTACGAGTTTGAAGAAACTGGTGTAAATAAAGTTTTGGGCTATAAAACCCCTGCCGATTTACGTAATAACTACGCGAAGTTTTACTGGAATGGTGTCTATCCCTATATCCAAGAGGGACTGCACTATCTGTCACTGACACAACAGGGAAAACAAATTCTCGCTAATCTCTACTCAAATGTGTTTGTTGTAGAACACGAAAAACAACAGCAAGAACAGCAGCGGTATTTAGAAAAGTTAGAAGTTGGGAGTTAGGAGTCGGGAGTTTGGAGTTAAGAATTATTAATCATGAGTTATGAATTAAGATAAAAGTTTAATAACTCATAAGTCATAATTTATAACTCCTAACTACTATGGATTGGTGGCGACGACTAAAGAAAAATCCTTTGGCACGATTTGGGGCAATTTTGCTTTTAATTTTCTACATAGCAGTAATTGCGGCTGATTTCGTGGCTCCTTATGATCCCTATGCTTCACAGCCGAATGGTTCACTGCTGCCACCAACTAAGATACACTGGGTTTCTCAGTCAGGGCAATTTATCGGGCCCCATGTTTATCCGACGACTCAGGGAGACACTAATTTAGAAACAGGCGATCGCAAACTCATTGTAGACTTGACAAAGCCCTCACCCCTGCGTCTATTTGTCTCTGGGCCAGAATACCGCTTGTTGCAGATGAGTTTGCCGCTACCCCCAAATTGGGATGAAGTCACAATCTTTCCTGGTATCCCTTTAAATTGGCATTTATTTGGCACAACAAGCGGCGCAAAAGTCAATATATTGGGGACTGATGACCAAGGCCGCGACCAATTTAGTCGCCTTCTACATGGCGGTCGCATCAGTATGTTTATCGGTATTTTTGGCATTATCATTACCTATCCCCTCGGTTTGCTCATCGGGGGGATTTCCGGCTATTTCGGCGGTGTCACTGATAGCCTCATTATGCGCTTGGCAGAAGTGCTAATGACTTTCCCTAGTATTTATCTTTTGGTGACTTTGGGAGCAGTTTTACCAGCTGGTTTAAGCAGTACCCAGCGCTTTTTGCTAATTGTGGTGATTACTTCGGTTATTAGCTGGGCTGGTTTAGCACGGGTCATTCGAGGACAGGTACTATCAATTAAAGAGCGAGAATTTGTCCAAGCGTCACGCGCGATGGGCGGGAACCCAATTTATATCATCCTCCGCCACGTTTTGCCGCAAACGGCTAGTTATGTAATTATCTCTGCGACTCTTGCAATTCCCAGCTTTATTGGCGCAGAAGCGATATTGAGTCTCATCGGTTTGGGAATTCAACAACCAGACCCCTCTTGGGGAAATATGCTTTCTCTAGCAAGTAATGCTTCAATTTTGGTGTTGCAACCTTGGTTAATTTGGCCGCCTGCTGTGCTGATTATCCTGACAGTGCTAGCATTCAACTTACTCGGTGATGGGCTGAGAGATGCACTTGATCCTCGTAGTTTAAGAAGATAAGCCCTCAGAATAGCAAATACATTTGTAGGGGCATGGCATTGCCATGCCCTTATTATAAATCTATATGTATCAGGGTTTTCGTGAATTGGTATTAAGGATTTTTGCAAAAGGTCTAAATAAATAACTCTTGATTAATATCGAATTCGGGGATCTACATAAGCATTTAAAATGTCAATTAAAATGCTGGCACTCACAACGATCGCACCAAAAAATACCAGCACTCCCTGGACTGTGGGATAATCGCGATCAGCGATCGCTTGATACAGTCGATTAGCTAACCCAGGCCAAGAAAATGTTACCTCTGTCAAAATTGCTCCACCCAACAGAGACGCAAAGGTTAATCCTAAGACTGTAATTACTGGGATTAGGGCATTTTTTAAAGCATGAGAGGCTAAAATCTTATTTTCACCAATACCTCTGGCTCTAGCCGCTTCTACATAATCTGCTTGCAAGGTTTGCTTTAAATTCACTCGCACAATTCGCTCAAAAATCCCACTGAGCAAAATTCCTAGTGTGAGACTCGGTAGGGCAAGATGGTGCAAAGATGTGAAAAACTGAGTGAAGTTTCCACCGAGTAAGCTATCAATTGTATACAATCCAGTGACAGTAGTGGGAGCCGGAAGATTGGGTGGAAAGCGGTTGGAATTGGGAAACCAACCCAATTGGACTGAGAAAATCAACTGCAAAAGCATTCCCGCCCAAAACATGGGGAGTGCGTAGGTGATGATCCCAAATAAGCGCCCACCGACATCAAAATATGTCCCAGGACGAGATGCGGAAAGAGTCCCAACTGCAATTCCAACGATGAGTGCAACTGCCATACTAGATACTGCTAACTCCACCGTCGCCGGGAAATATTGCCCAATTATGTCCCAAACATTCTGTCCGCGACTCATTAAAGAAGTTCCCAAGTCAAAGCGTAGTATGCTTCCTAAATAGTTTAGGTACTGTAGCCACAGGGGAAGGTTTAAACCAAGTTGTTTTCGCAATTCCTCTTTAGCAGCTTCTGGCGCACGTCCACCGAGAATTGCATCTGCTGGATCTCCTGGTGTTGCTCTTAGTAAAAGAAATACAATCGTGATGATTGTTAATAGCTGAAGTGGCGCGAGAAGTAACCGAGAAACAATGTAATACTGTAAAGCTTTAGAACGAGACATAAGCAATTCAAAATTTAAAATGCAGTTTTTAGAATTATCTTAGCTATTAACTAGAAATACATTGAGCATAAAATATTTTATTTAATAGTCAAAAGTCAATGGTCAACAGTTATTACTAATGACCAATGACCAATGACTACTTTTTAATTCTTTGATAAACCAGAATTTGGGTAGGATTAAGTTGTACGCTGCTCACACCATTTCGGGCAAATACATAGTCTTTGCTTTGCCATAAAGGAACATAAGGTACATCAGTCGCTACTTGCGTTTGAATTTCGGTAAAAATTTTCTGACGCCCTTCGGGATTTAGTTCTTTGCGTTGCTGATCAATCAGTTTATTCATGGCTTCGCTATAGTAAAACGAACCCTGAGTTTGACTGCCTCCATCTTCGCATCCTTTAGCAATTGAACCTTTGTCACAAGACAAAAACGGTTGAACGTAATTATCTGGGTCTAAAAAATCTGGATACCAATCAAGTAAAGCTGCTGGATATAATCCCTTGGAAATGTCTTTAAAAAAGGCTGGCCCTTCCGCTTGGGTGACTTCAAATTGCAGAATTCCATCCATCTTGGCATCAACAAGGGATTTGAGTGTCTGTGCTGCCAAACTCCGAGTAGGCGAACTCGAAGGATACCAAACTTGTACTTTTGCGGGATTTTCTTTGGAGAAACCAGCAGTAGTTAATAATTTTTTAGCTTGCTCAAAGTTAGCATCGCCATATCTATCTTTAAATAATGGCTGGGAAACATTGAATGTCGTGGGAATCATGCTATAAAGCGGATCTGCTTGACCAAGTAAGGCTCGCTGATTTAAAAGTGGACGGTCAATGATTGACGCGATCGCTTGTCTTACCTCTGGTTTATCTAAAGGCTGCTGATTCCGGTTTAATACCATATAACTTACTACGCTACCTTGAGCTGCGATCGCTTGCCAATCTCCTTTTTTAGCACCTTCTTCTAAGCTACGATTTTGATCTGGCTGTAGCGACAGGTAAGCTACATCGATTGCGCCTGTACGGAAAGCATTAAACAAATTAACCGGACTAGTTTGAATTTGGAGGTTAACACCCTTGTTAGCTGGTTTTTCTCCCCAATACTTATCAAATGGGTCAAATCGTATGGAATCAGTACCATACTGCGCTAACTTGTAAGGACCAGTCCCCACAAAAATATTCGGCTTGAATTTACCTGCACCTAATTCGTAAGCTTTTGGCGAAACTGCACATACCCCAGGAAACGCCAACAGTGAGGGAAACGCTGCAAAGGGCTTTTTCAGCTGAATGCTTAACTCATACTCGCCTGTAGTTTTTACCGAATCTACTATATCACCTAGTAAAAAAGAGGGTTTTCCTTTATTTTGAATAAAGCGGTTGATGGTAAACGCCATTGCTTGGGCATTGAAGGGAGTTCCATCGTGAAAAACTACACCCTGACGTAAGGGGATGGTATAAGTTAAGCCATCTTGACTAACTTTAGGTAATGCTGTAGCTAGCTGGGGTTTAATTTCTGTGCTTCCTGGTTCGTAGGTGTAGAGGCGATCACTCATATTAAACACCAAACCTAAGGATGCTAACTCATAAGTATCAGCCGGATCAAGGGTTCTCGGTTTCGCTGTTGTACCTATAGTAATACGACCATCACCTGTAGGACTATTCACAGAACCCGATGGTGGCGTAGTTGGCTGTGGGCGAGGAGTGCAACTAACAACTAAACATAAACATAGACAGAACAAAGATAGGAATTGTGTAATCCTACCCCACCGTTTCACGGACAAGGAAAACCAGGTCATAGCAATAAAATATTTAATATCAGCGGTCAGCAATTTTACTACATTTGTGAATATTGTGCTTGATTTTTACAATTAATTACAGCAATGCCTGTGGCTAAGTATACGTATTACGTATATAGACAAACATAACTTGCAGCCAGATATGAAAAAATTTTCTAGATATTATGACTGAGTTGGCAACTAACTCTAAAATTTATGCCGGCTACTCAACTTCATAGTTAAGTTTATTGCTTTTGTGCAATCGCACTATTTGTTACCAAAAAACAGTAACAAATAGATAAACTTTGGTATTCGTTAAGTAATAAAAAGCTTTTATTTAATTAAGATTTTAAACATTGACTAAATTTGTCGTAAATTCATAATTACTAGTGAATAGATTTGTTAAGCTTTGACGGTAGGCCAAGTAGTGTACATTGAAACTTTGCATGTTGCTACTGGGGTACAAACACCCGTGAAGTTGTTTTTCGTAGAGAACGGCTACATGGTTTTACTTACAAATCTAGTGTTTATACATCAGCGAATAAAGCGATCGCAATATCGTAAACAACAGATTGAAAGTCTAAAAGTGAGACTAAGAGCGTGAAGTATTTCTTTCTATCTGAGGGATGGGCAGTTGCTAGAGTCTGGGCATCTGATGGACTCTGGCAAATAACTGCATGGCGACGTCAACCAGATATTCAGCGAATGAATATTTGTTTAGTGGAACAAAACGAATTGCTATGGCTTTATCGAGTCGAAGAAGCCGTTTTAACAGTGGAAGTGAAGCCAACAACACCAGTAATTGCCAGTAAGACCATAGGCCAAGTAGTACTCAAGCGTCTGATGAGCGCCGAACAGGTAATCGAACGCCTAGGTACAGCTGAGGCGAAGTGTCACCTGCAAAACATCCAATTGGTGGTTCAGTAGATAGTGGTTGGTGGTTCAGTAGATAGTGGGGAGTAGGAGGTAAGAAGTAGGGAGTAGACCAATTAACATAACAACATAATCATTCTTGTTCCCTCCTCTTGTTCCCCCACTCCCCTCATAAAGAAAAGATAAGCAAATTTAATCCCCGACAGGGATTGGTAGCGAAAAAACTTTGAGATGCTACGCGATCGCATCAATTTACACGCTTGCAAACAATTCCATCAATAGTTACACTTTTTAAAACATTCTCATTTTTGCTTAGTGATGGCTACCCTACAGGGTAAATCTCCCGAAGCGAGTAAGCATTGCCAAAGCACCCACGCTGTCTGACTTAATAAGACTAAGCTGTGGTAAGGTTCTGGCTGTGGCAATAACAAAAAACAAGAGAGAGTTTTCTGAGTGGCGAGTTTCGTTTCTCAGAATCTCAGTAAGAAAATTGCTTTGTAAACTAACTCATCGAGGAGGAGCGTAGTCGATGGGACTACCCTGGTACCGAGTACATACAGTCGTTCTGAATGATCCAGGGCGGCTGATTTCTGTACACCTGATGCACACAGCCTTAGTAGCAGGCTGGGCTGGTTCGATGGCACTCTACGAACTGGCTGTTTATGACCCTAGCGATCCGGTTCTCAATCCAATGTGGCGTCAAGGGATGTTCGTCCTGCCCTTCATGTCGCGTTTGGGCGTTACCCAATCTTGGGGTGGTTGGAGCGTTACTGGTGGCGCAGCAACTGATCCTGGCTTCTGGTCATTTGAAGGCGTTGCAGCGGCTCACATCGTTCTTTCCGGTCTTTTGTTCCTAGCTGCCGTTTGGCACTGGGTTTACTGGGATTTGGAACTCTTTAGAGATCCTCGTACTGGTGAACCTGCCCTAGACTTGCCAAAAATGTTTGGCATTCACCTGTTCTTATCTGGTCTACTTTGTTTTGGATTTGGTGCTTTTCACCTCACCGGACTATTTGGCCCAGGCATGTGGGTTACTGACCCCTACGGTATAACTGGAGCCGCGCAAGCAGTCGCACCAGAATGGGGCCCAGATGGTTTTAACCCATATAACCCTGGTGGCATTGTGGCTCACCACATTGCCGCCGGCGTTGTTGGTATTATTGCAGGCTTATTCCACCTCACAGTCAGACCCCCCGAACGGCTCTACAAAGCCCTACGGATGGGGAACATTGAAACAGTACTTTCTAGCAGTATTGCAGCAGTTTTCTTTGCTGCTTTCGTTGTTGCTGGTACCATGTGGTACGGTAATGCCGCCACCCCCATCGAATTGTTTGGCCCAACCCGCTATCAATGGGATCAAGGCTACTTCCGTCAAGAAATTCAGCAACGCGTCCAAACAAGTGTTGCCCAAGGTGCAACCCTTGAACAAGCTTGGTCGCAGATTCCCGAAAAGCTGGCTTTCTATGATTACGTAGGTAATAGCCCCGCTAAAGGCGGTCTATTCCGTACAGGGCCGATGGTTAAGGGTGATGGTATTGCTCAGTCTTGGCAAGGTCACGCCGTATTCAAAGATTCTGAAGGACGGGAATTGACCGTGCGTCGTCTCCCCAACTTCTTTGAAACCTTCCCAGTAATTTTGACCGATGCAGATGGAATTGTCCGCGCTGACATTCCCTTCCGTCGGGCAGAATCTAAGTATAGCTTCGAGCAATCTGGTGTCACCGTCAGCTTCTATGGTGGCGATCTGAATGGTAAGACCTTTACAGAGCCAGCTGATGTGAAGAAGTATGCCCGTAAAGCTCAAGGCGGTGAAATCTTTGAATTTGACCGGGAAACCTTGAACTCTGATGGTGTATTCCGCACCAGTCCTAGAGGTTGGTTTACCTTTGGACATGCAGTATTTGCTTTGCTGTTCTTCTTTGGCCACCTCTGGCATGGCTCTCGGACAATTTACCGAGATGTATTTGCTGGTGTTGATGCGGATCTAGAAGAGCAAGTTGAGTGGGGTCTGTTCCAGAAAGTGGGTGACAAGTCAACCCGCCGGAAGGAAGCCCTCTAATTTCAGTGCTGAGTTATGAGTGCTGAGTTCCGAGTTGAGGCTCTAATTTAGCACTCAAATGGCTCAGCATTAAAAACTTTAATTACTGGCTCGATAGGCAGGAAATCGTAATATGGAAAGCGTTGCGTACATCTTGATTTTTACTCTGTGTATAGGTACTATTTTCTTTGCGATCGCATTTCGCGAACCCCCTCGCTTTGAGAAACCAAAAGATAAGTAGATCCCATATACCAGACCTTTAAGCGGATTTAATGTTAGTATCCGTTGCTACGATCCTTAGTAGCAACGGATATTATCGTGTATGTCCTTTGTTGGTTTTAACTACTAAGTAAATAACCAATCATTTTTAATATTGTGATATAATTTCCAATCTTGGGAGTAGATATGTGTTAATACTAGCTTTTCTGCGCTAGGATGAAAATGGATGTTAATGTAAGCTGCCATAAAACTGTTTGCATAGCACATCGCGCTTGTCGCACAACCTTTACGGAGACTAGAACCAGGAACAAATCAGCATGGTCAATCAGAATTTAACCGCTACAGAAATTGGATTCACTCACGAAGATTTCGCTGCTCTACTTGACAAATACGATTATCATTTTAGCCCTGGTGATGTTGTCCCAGGAACAGTTTTCAGTATAGAGCCGCGCGGCGCTCTGATTGACATTGGTGCTAAAACCGCAGCATATATTCCTATACAAGAAATGTCTATTAACCGGGTAGATAGCCCGGAAGAAGTATTACAGTCGAACGAAACGCGAGAATTTTTCATCCTTACCGATGAAAACGAAGATGGTCAATTAACCCTTTCCATCCGCCGTATTGAATATATGCGGGCTTGGGAGCGTGTGCGACAGTTGCAAGCAGAAGATGCTACTGTCCGTTCTGGCGTATTTGCAACCAATCGCGGTGGAGCATTGGTACGGATTGAGGGATTACGTGGCTTTATCCCCGGTTCCCATATCAGTACTCGCAAACCTAAAGAAGAATTGGTAGGCGAAGATTTACCATTGAAATTCCTAGAGGTGGATGAAGAACGTAACCGCTTAGTTCTATCTCACCGTCGGGCACTGGTTGAGCGCAAGATGAACCGCTTAGAAGTCGGCGAAGTAGTAATTGGTACAGTTCGTGGCATCAAACCCTACGGTGCTTTCATCGATATTGGCGGCGTCAGTGGTCTACTGCACATTTCTGAAATTTCCCACGAACATATTGATACACCTCATAGCGTGTTCAATGTCAATGATGAAGTGAAAGTTATGATCATTGACTTGGATGCAGAAAGAGGTCGGATTTCGCTATCTACCAAGCAGCTAGAACCCGAACCCGGTGACATGATTAAAAACCGGGATTTGGTCTACGATAAGGCAGAAGAAATGGCTGCTAAGTATCGTGAACAGCTACTAGCCAAGCAACAAGGTGCTACTGCTGCGGCTGCTGCACCTGTGGAAGTTGTAGCAGAAGAAGATATTCCACCAGCAGCGGAACTTGAAGAGGAGATTCCACCAGCAGTGGAACTTGAAGAAGAAATTCCACCAGCAGCAGAACTTGAGGAAGTAACTCCAGTAGTTGCGGAAATTGAAGAAGAGATTCCAGCAGCGACGGAAACTGAAGAGGAAATTCCAGCAGCTATTGAAGAATAATACATTTTATAGTTTTACTTGTTTTTAAGTAAGAGTATTAAATAATTGGATAAAGAGGGTTTTTCCCTCTTTTTTTATGTGGAGAATTGGTAATAGTTAGGAGTTAATAGTTAATAATAAAAACTCATAACTCTTCATTTCTAACTAAATAAGTGGGGTGAAATATTGTGGCAACTATTAAATGTAGAAACATCACTTTTGCTAATATTCAGGCAATTTTGTTTGACAAAAATGGTACTCTAGAAGATTCAGAAACGTACTTGCGATCGCTTGCACAAAGAGCAGCAAGGTTAATAGATGCTCAAGTTCCCGGTATTGGGGAACCGCTATTAATGGCATTTGGCATCAATGGGAATATTCTAGATCCGGCGGGTTTGATATCAGTAGCGAGTCGCCGTGAAACAGAAGTTGCGGCTGCGGCATATATTGCCGAAACAGGAAGAGGATGGTTTGAGTCCTTAAGAATAGCCCGTCAAGCTTTGGATGAAGCAGAAAAATACATTGAACAAACTCCTTCACCGCTGTTTGTAGGTAGCTTAGACTTGTTGAAATATCTACAGGAAGGTGGGTTAAAACTTGGTATCCTCTCAGCGGCAACAAGCTATGAAGTACATAACTTTGTAAAGAATCACCAATTAAATGATTATATCCAGTTGGAAATGGGAGTAGATGAGGGGCCAAGTAAACCAGATCCAATGTTATTTTTACAAGCTTGCCAAGCTTTGGGAGTCGAACCAGGCGCTACATTGATGGTGGGTGATTCAGTGGGTGATATGCAAATGGCGCGTGATGCTAAAGCCGCAGGCTGTATTGGTATCACTTGGGTGGGTAAGTCGGATAATGTCCGAGGTGCGAATGTGGTGATTAATCAACTTGATGAAATCCAGATTTTAGAAGATTAATTTATAGCAGTTTTCAATTACGTGAAGTAGGAGCGTCACAAGCAACAAATGACGATCGCATTCCATCATGATTTTAGTATTCTGATGTGATGATCGCTCTAGCCTACTTGAGATTAAAATCCCCAGCAAATAGCTGAATTACACAGCGATTAACTAGGGGTTTTGACCCTTGCGAAACTGACAAAAGTCTAAATTGAATAAGACACTGGAAAGGACTTTGCATCCTTTGGCTTCACATACACTCGCTGTTGAGGTTCTAACTCTAATTGGTTGAAGCGATCGCGTGTTAAATGCGCCATCAACACTTGCCCGTCATCGAAAGTTAATTCCACCTGAATTTCCCAACCCAAATGTATTAATCGGCTAACTGTAGCAGCCGTAGTGGCACCGTTGGCAACCTTTTCCAAAATTACATCTTGCGGACGTAAAAATACTTGTGGGTGTGGCGCATCATATCCGCTACTTTGAAAAATCTTTGAGTTGCTGGGTAATACGTTCACTGGGCCTATGAAGCTCATCACAAATGCCGTGGCAGGATTATCGTAAATTTCTGCTGGTGTACCCACCTGTTCCACACGCCCTTTATTCATGACCACAACCTCATCGGAGACTTCCATTGCTTCCTCTTGGTCGTGGGTGACGAAAACCGTGGTAACATGAACCTCATCATGGAGGCGGCGTAACCATGCCCGTAAGTCTTTGCGGACTTTAGCATCAAGTGCGCCAAAGGGTTCATCTAGCAGTAATACTTCAGGTTCTACTGCCAGTGCCCTTGCTAATGCGACCCGTTGTCTTTGACCACCAGAAAGTTGTGATGGATAGCGATCGCCTAATCCGCTCAATTGCACCAATTCTAGTAACTGTTCTACCCGCCCCTTAATTTTCTTTGGCTGTGCTTTACGAATTTCTAAGCCAAAGGCAATATTCTGCTTGACAGTCAGATGCTTGAATAGGGCATAGTGCTGAAACACAAACCCAATATTCCGCTGTTGCACGCTTTGGTACGTAGCGTCCTTACCAGTAAGCAGGATTTTACCGCTATCTGGCATTTCTAAACCTGAAATTAGCCGTAGTAGCGTAGATTTACCTGATCCCGATGGTCCGAGCAACGCAACTAGCGAACCACTCTTAATTTCCAGGCTGACCTGATCAACTGCTTTGAAACTCCCGAATTGTTTGGAGACATTCTCAACTACTATGCCCACTGCCTCTGTACCTCTGCAACTAAATCTACAGATCCTTGATAGGATTACTGTGTCTTACATATACCATACATAATTATTTGTAGATGAACAAGATTTAGCTACCGCAACTGCCGCAATCGAGGAAGTTACAATCAGCACCACTACAATCTAGAGAATCACAATCAGCAACGCCACAATCAGGAATCATGCTAACCATCTCGGCACAATTGCATCCCAAATCGGCACAATCAAAACAGTAGATATTGCTGTTGCTAATAAATGAAGATTTTTGAGCAACTTTACCAGATGCTTTTTGTCGTGGCTGCTTACCTGCTTTTTCTTCCTCTGTGGGTTCTTCTGAATTCTCAATTTGCGTAGAGACGTAGCGGCTTGCTGCAAGGCATCGCAAAATTTGATTAGCTTGCTTGCAAGCTTGAAATCGTTCACGGGTATTGATAAAAGCTTCTTTTAACCCTTCTTTAGCAATTACCCGCTTGAAGTATCCAGAGCAAGATTCACCGCCATATAACAAGCGATGAGCGCAAGCAAAGCCTTTGTGTGGGGAAATATGCTTTTGATAGCCAGTAATTGCGGCAATGCTGACTTGTCTGCTAAGAGAATCGAACAAAGAATGCTGCATATTCGGGACTAGGCAATTTTCTTCATTCTTCCCAGTCCTAATGCCCAATTCCCAATCCCCAATTCGTATCGAAACATTAAGGAATATTGCATTTCAGCAGAAACATGAAGGGAAAGCGCCAAATCACCAGAAATACCGTGGTAGTATGCTCTCGGTAAATGTGAAGATTGGGAGAAAGACCTTTGACACTACGGGTTGCTGTTATTGGGTCAGGCCCTGCTGGTTCATCTGCCGCTGAAACACTGGCAGCCTCTGGGATTGAAACCTACCTGTTTGAGCGAAAGCTAGACAATGCAAAGCCTTGTGGGGGTGCAATTCCCCTATGTATGGTGAGTGAATTTGACTTACCACCAGAGATTATCGATCGCCGGGTACGGAAGATGAAAATGATTTCGCCTTCCAATCGCGAGGTTGATATCAATCTGATAAATGAAGATGAATATATAGGAATGTGCCGCCGGGAAGTGCTAGACGGCTTCTTGCGCGATCGCGCGGCAAAACTAGGCGCAAATTTAATTAATGCCACTGTTCATAAACTTGATATACCAGGAAACAATACTGATCCCTATACCATCCATTACATTGACCATACAGACGGTATATCACAGGGTATTGCTAAAACCCTGAAGGTAGATCTAATTATTGGGGCAGATGGGGCTAATTCTCGCGTTGCTAAAGAAATGGACGCTGGGGATTACAATTATGCGATCGCTTTCCAAGAGCGAATTCGCTTACCCGAAGACAAAATGGCTTACTACAACGACCTCGCCGAAATGTATGTCGGTGATGACGTTTCTACCGATTTCTACGCTTGGGTTTTCCCCAAATATGATCACGTAGCTGTCGGTACTGGTACGATGCACATCAATAAAGCCAGCATCAAACAGTTACAAGCTGGTATCCGCGCCCGTGCTTCCGAGAAGCTAGCAGGCGGTAAAATCATCAAAGTCGAAGCCCACCCCATTCCTGAACATCCCCGTCCCCGTCGTGTTGTCGGTCGCATCGCTTTGGTGGGAGATGCTGCTGGTTACGTTACCAAGTCCTCTGGTGAAGGTATTTATTTTGCCGCTAAATCTGGACGGATGTGTGCCGAAACCATTGTAGAAGCATCTAATAGTGGTAGCCGTATTCCTACAGAAGGCGACCTCAAGATTTACCTAAAGCGTTGGGATAAAAGATACGGACTCACCTACAAGGTGTTGGACATTCTGCAAACCGTGTTCTATCGTTCCGATGCTACCCGCGAGGCTTTTGTGGAAATGTGTGATGACCTCGATGTGCAGCGGCTAACATTCGATAGCTATCTGTATAAGACCGTTGTCCCAGCTAATCCCATCACCCAATTGAAGATTACTGCCAAAACCATTGGTAGCCTAATTCGGGGCAATGCCCTTGCACCTTAGGTGAGTGCAAAGGACTGGAACTTATAAATTACTCAATTTTGTGGGGTGGACATCTTTGCACGCTTATTAATCAGGGCGGGCGAGATGCCCACCCCACAACATATATCAATAGCTGCCGTATTTTTGGTAAAAATAATTCTGGAAAATCCCATTGGGGTCATACTTGCGCTTGAGAGCGAAAAATTTAGCAGCTTGTGGATAAGCTCTACGAAATTGTTCAGGTGTGGCATGAAGACGATAGGGCAGATAGTGCCTACCACCGACCGCTAAGGCTGCCTCAATCAGTTTCTGGGTCATTACCTGCATCTTTGCCTCCCCCTCTTGAGTGCGTTGCTGATGAAACAGCATCACCAGTCCAAAAACTTCCTGATCGGCATATCTGAGAAAACTGTCGTTATCTTGGTGAACATTTCGCACCGTGACATTGAGCAAATCCCCTTCGTACTGGGTAATAATGACGCGACACTGCTCTAAAAACGCTTCCAGAGATTTAGGGGGAATAAAGTACTCATGCAGGATGTCAGTTGAAGCCTGGTGACGATTCTCAAATAAGGTGGAGGGACGGTTGAGAATCTGGTTTCTCAAAACCCGGTTTCCGGCTTCTCCCCCAACGATCTTTTCTAGTTGCCAGCGCAAGTTTTTGCCATAGTCACTGCCAATGCTGCCACGGAAAACCGTTCGAGGGACTCTAGAATCTGCTTGTTTTTCTAAAGAGACAATAGCCTGAGTTGCTTGTGGGACTTGGCGATAGGTGGTAAGAATAGCTTCTTGTAAAAAGCTTTCCGGTGCAACAGAAAGTCTACCGTATGCCATACCAATAATGGCTGCACCATCTACCTGTTGCCGATAGGTATCAATATATTTCTCGCTCTTAATCACGAGCCGTTCAGCTATATACGTCTCATTAGGTACTACTCTCAAGTCCACATCAAGAATGATCCCGAATAGCCCGTAACCGCCTAAAACTAGAGAAAATAAATCTGAGTTTTCCTGTCTGGAACATTCCACAACCTTGCCACTTGCCAGCATTAACCGGAAACCTTCAACCGTGCTAGCAAAGGGAGGGCTATTATGTTGCCAGCCATGAGCATTGGCACTCATCGTGCCGCCAACAGAAAAATCGTTGTTGGACTGCATAACGGCGACAGAATAGCCACGTTCATTTAGATAGGGAATAATATCAGACCATTTAGCTCCTGATTGCACCGTTAGGATTTTAGTTGCCGGGTTCAATTGCATCCGGTTGAAGTGGAGCATCCCCAGCGAGATGCCTTTAGCATACAGAGTGTGACCACCCATAGTGTGGTGCGAACCCGCGATCGCTACCTTTTTACCTTGACGTAAGGCATCTCTAAGTACAGACTGTAGTAGCACCTCAGCAACTCCAGGCTGACTTTTAACCTGCCTAATTGTCACCTGTGTCTGATTCAGGTGACTGGCATCATCGACCGTGCCAACAGGCAGGGGTTGACGGTCATCGCGATCGCTCCAGGCTGTTAAAGTCAGGTGAGCAACAGGCCTAGCAATGACTGTCAGGGCAATAGTGGTAGTTGCCACAAAGACAAGCAAAATAATCTTCAGCCTGTTTTTTAACAATTTACTCCGGTAGAAACGCTGCATAACCTGGAATGAGGGGGCAAAATAGAAAACATGACGATTGAATCCAATTCCTCTAATCTACCAACCCCAGAACCCATTCCCGAAAATGACTTGCAACCGGATGACTTTGACGGTAGTGCAACTGAGAATAACCTCACCTCAGAAGCACTAGCGACACAACAAGCCCTAGCAGCGATCACATCTTTGCAATCTCCGCAACATACAACTGCTCTCAAACAAGCCCGTTCTGACTTTCAGCAACCCACCGCCAAGCAATTCATAGTTAAGCCAAGGGCATTGCTGATTACTTTTATAGCGATCGCCATCACCTTTATTGGAGTTATTCTCAATAACTGGATCATCGGCATTATCGGAACGCTGATGACTTTGCTGTTATCCCTAGCGATATTATTGCCTTGGTTGCAAGAAGTTTTAGACGAGTGGTTTTCACCCCAAGAACGCACCCTGTTTGTTGCCTTTTTAGGACTAATAGTAGCGATCATCGGCTTGATCAGGTTCACAGGTATAGGCGATCGCTTGCTACTTTTAGGACGTCAGATTAACTGGGAAACTGCTGGTAGCCTAGCAGAATGGTTTGGTGCTTTGGGGCAAATTCTCATCGCCATCATCGCCGTTTACGTGGCGTGGCGACAATATGTCATTTCCAAAGACTTGACAATTCAGCAAAACCTGCTAACAGTTCAGCAAAATATTATCACCCAGCAGCAGACAATTGATTCCTATTTCCAAGGTGTTTCAGACTTGGTATTAGATGAAGAAGGATTATTAGAAGATTGGCCCCAAGAAAGAGCGATCGCTGAAGGACGCACTGCGGCAATTTTAAGTAGTGTCGATGGCAGTGGTAAAGCTAAAATTCTCCGCTTTCTCTCACGTTCCAAGTTGCTCTCACCCCTAAAACGCGATCGCCTATTAGGTCGAGCCATTCTCGATGGAACTGGCGGATACGCAGAAGACCGCCTGGAAGGTGTGCGCGTCATCGATTTAGGCGTAATGCTAGCCGCAGCAGACCTTTCTGGTACTGATTTACGTTGGACTGACCTCAGCGAAGCTAATCTTGTCCGCGCTAATCTGAGCGGTTGTGATTTAGTAAAAGCCAACCTCTCCCGCACAATTTTATACGGTGCTAATCTCAATGGTGCTGATATCAACGGGATTCGCCTATTCTATGGCGTAGTAGATAAAGCATCACCCCGCAGTCGCACTGAACCACCAGATTATGAAACCGGCGAACAAACTGGCGCTGTGGTGGAAAATGCCGATTTCAGTAATGTGCAACGGATGTCTGAGTCTACACGTAACTACTGTTGCACTTGGGGTGGCGAAAAAACTAGAGGTACTATTCCTGGTGGTTGTGAAGGTATTTCCAATAAGTTGGGAAGATAGTTACAGCAGAATTTAGAATTCAGGAGTAAAACACCCTTTATCCCTGGGTAACAGACGAATAGTTGTGTACCTTACCAACTTGAAATCTGCTGTATACCAATTTTGGATTACCTTTAAACAGTTTAAATACTTCTCTCCATAGAGCGCTACCTGTTACCCCAATCTCTAACTCTAGCGACCCGCAACAAAGCTAAGAGTGCCTGTATTAATAGTGGCTGAGACCATAAAGATTTGTTCTTACAATGCAGTGATAGTGACTTTAATCTGGAATAACGCAAGGTGATGGTGTATCTCTAACATGGTAATAAAACCTAAGTATGCTACCAACTATGTGCAAATTTCAACCAGGTCAACGAGTGATCGCACAACCTTTCCTTGCAAAGAAAGAACACGGTAAAGTAATAAATATTGATAAAGGAATAATAATAACAAAGGTGGAAGTTAGTTTAGATAACGGGGATAGTAAAAGCTATCCACCGGGTGATTTATCATTTGAGGAACTAACCCAGGAAGAAGTACGTGCTGAAATTAAAAATGTTACTAATCGGGTTGAGAAAGTTGCTTCCCAACTATCACAACAAATGAGAACAGAATTACCTAATCATTTAAGATTTATTGCAGAAGCTGAAGTATCTAATGATAAAGAAAGAGCAGCTAGAGAATGCAATTATGTAGCGAACAACCTAGAAGACGCAAGTCGAGATGAGTTGGTCACAAAAGATTGGTGGAAAAACACAAGAATAAGCCTTGAAAAAATATATTGGGCTATGAAGGGTCGTCCTCTGTAATCAGTTTCACAATTTTTAACTGCTAATTAAAATACTGCTATTGCTTGTGCATCAGGCATTAGTGGGGTATTAGGTGTAAAAATGTCTTGTGTTTCAATCTCGATAGATTTCTATAATTTGAGGTAAAAAGGAGGTCATTAACAATTCAAAAATAAAACTTGCCAATCAATAGTAGTGGCGATAGAAGAATTGTGTTAACTGTATTTTCTAGTAAAGGCGGATAATTTCACAAGTTGATGTAAACAGCCTTTATTTGATCCAACAACTGCTTTTCTAAGTTTTTCAGTTCTGGTAGGTTATCTTGCCACTCTCGAATAATTCTTCCGAATTCACTAACTCTAATCCATAGAGTAATATTAATTGGTCAAGCTTGACGTTTCCTACAGCAAGAGTTTAAACCATAAGTTAATCAAGTAGTATTAATCAAGTTGCAAATCCCATAATTATGAATTATTAATCATACAGCCCAGTAATTCTCGCCTTCAGGTAGGGTAAGGATTTCAACACCATCTTCAGTTACAGCTAAGGTATGCTCACATTGAGCAGAAAGCTTGCGATCGCGCGTTACAGCAGTCCACTTATCGCTGAGAACCTCAACTTCGTAAGTGCCTTCATTAATCATTGGCTCAATAGTAAAAACCATCCCTGGTCTGAGGCGCTTGCCCTTACCGCGTGTACCATAGTGGGGAACATCTGGCGCAGTATGGAAAATGTTACTGATGCCGTGTCCAACGAAATCTCGCACTACAGAAAAGCCTTGTGCTTCAGCATACTCTTGAATGGCTGCACCAATGTCGCCAATCCGTGCCCCAGGTTTAACTTCAGCAATACCTAAGCGCAAACACTCCTCTGTCACCTCTACCAGCTTTCTCGTTTTTGGCGAAGGAGTGCCCACAAAGAATGTCTTAGATGTATCGCCGTGGTAACCTTCAACAATCGGCGTTACATCAATATTAATAATGTCACCATCCTTGAGGATTTGCTTGGCATTGGGAATGCCGTGACAAATTACCTCATTTACACTGGTGCAAATCGATTTAGGATAGCCCTTATAACCAAGAGGTGCGCTTTTTGCTCCATGTGCTTGCGTCCAACGTTCGGCTTCATCATTTAGTTCAAGAGTGCTAACCCCTGGCTTCACGAACGGTTCAAGATGCTGGAGAAGTTTAGCTGCTAAACGCCCAGCTTGACGCATTTTGTCTAATTCTCGTTGGGATAAAATAACAATTAGTTCGGTTTTCATTAACTTTTATCTAGATATCTTTCATAAACATAGTTAACCCTGTTTGTGCAGCTCTCTGTGCAGCATCAGCAACTTTTAGGGTATACAAGCTCTCCTCTGGGGTAACGTACAAAGGAGTGCCATTAAAAAGATGGTCTAACACCATACTCGTGTCTTTGGCGAATAAACCCCGGCGAGGGCCAACTTCTATAGGTGTTGTTTCCCCTGGCTGAATGAAAATTCCTGTGTCACCATCAAAAATTAAACCACCTTTTTCCCCGTGAACTTCAAACTTGCGTTCTGATTGCCAAATACTTTCACCTTTGCCGTAGACTACTTGAGCTAAAAGTCCACTATTAAACGATACTTCACTAGTACAGAAACAGCTTTGGTAATATTCCGGTTCTATTTCCCAATATCGCTGGTGACAGTTAACAGTAAATACTTTACCAAATAAATCGGTGAGACGATGTAGGCGAGACAGCGCACCAATTAATGGAAAACCGAACAACTCGTGGTTATAAGTCCATTTGCGGGGTGCAGGTTTCTGAGGATTGATGGTGCTGTAGCGAACATAAAACACTTCACCAATTTTGGCTAAGTTTTTCTTCAAGGCTTGATGTAAACCACCCAAAAGTTCCAGGTGTTCAACGTGCAGGAGTTTTTGTTGTGCTTTGGCTAAGGCAATCAGTTCCTCTGCTTCGACTACATCTAACGAAAGAGGATACTCTACAATCACATGTTTGCCGTTGGTAAGTGCTGCACGAGCGATCGCACCATGATCTCGATTAATAGTTGAGATCACCACCAGGTCTATATCTTCACGCTTTACTAGCTCTTGCCAAGAACTCAACGTTTCAATCTGGTACTCTTTGGCAAAGTTTTCTGTTTTCTCTGCGGTATGACCAACAACTGCGATTAACTGCGATCGCGATCGCTCATTATTGAGCAATGCCTCAGTTCGAAACTTTGCTGCATACCCAGTACCCACCAAACCTACACGCACTCTTGCTTTTTCCAAAGCTGCTTCTGAATTATACATGATCCTCACTAGTTCTATTTTCGAGCTTCTCACGCTTCTAGCGGTGAGATTCTCTCTTCATGGGGAATCCAATGAATTCACCAGTCTAGACTCTACAACATTCGTCCTACCCCCTCAAGGACGCATAAGAATTTATTTGAACCTAGGCAGAAGTACGTATGCTCAAAAGGGAGACTTCAAAAGAAAAGCCCTTTTTTTGAGGGCAAGGTTGTCCCCCCCCATAAAATAGGATCTTTGTCAATATAATGAGCGAAAAATTTTAGGAAATTGGGAAAAAAATTACCAATTCAATTCAGTAAATTTTAGTGCGTTACCGAACGCGAGTGCG
Source organism: Nostoc sp. NZL (assembly GCF_015714705.1). Classification (NCBI taxonomy): domain Bacteria; kingdom Bacillati; phylum Cyanobacteriota; class Cyanophyceae; order Nostocales; family Nostocaceae; genus Nostoc; species Nostoc sp. NZL. Next base: position 34,234 of record NZ_WBKL01000156.1, read on the forward strand.
TCTGGTAGAGAAGCCTTGCCAAAGGCATCACTATGATAATTGTCTAATCAGATTTTTTAATCACCTAATTTTTTGCTAATAGCACTTGTAAATCAAGGTCTTCTAGGAAATGAAACAGCCCTGCTTTTTAAGGGAGTTGGGAAATCTCTCCTGCGTAAGTCCTATAAAATACAAGTGACATTAATTTCACTCATTTTTTCTCATTTATAAGATAATTTTTTCTAATCACAACCTGACTGTGGCAGTAAATACATAAATAAAACTTATCGGGATTAAGCAACTAAATTTCATTACTAATCGGCTTCAATTTCCAGTTACATCGTTTAATTTTTCTCGTAGTATCAGAATTGAAGCAAATTTAAACTAGCGGCTCATCCCAGAGAACAGCCGTGACCTTTGCCTTAAGATAACTTATACTGCCGTTTGCAAAAGAGAGGATTACTCAATGCCAACTTATAAAGTGACACTAATCAACGAGGCCGAAGGGCTGAACCAAACACTTGAGGTTGAGGACGATACCTATATTCTAGATGCTGCCGAAGAAGCTGGTCTTGACTTGCCCTACTCTTGCCGCGCTGGTGCTTGCTCGACTTGTGCAGGTAAACTCGTTAAGGGTACCGTTGATCAGGGTGACCAGTCATTCCTAGATGACGATCAAATAGAAGCTGGATATGTACTAACCTGTGTGGCTTACCCAACCTCTGACGTGACAATCGAAACTCACAAAGAGGAAGAACTCTATTAAGAGCTAAGAACCTCAACAATAAACCTCTTGCAAGAGTTACTGATGTTGAAAAAATAAAAACACCGCATTTAGGGTAAAAACCCTCCCAATGCCGCGTGTACTTCTTAAAGCGACTTTGACAAAAAGCCTAATTTTGTTTTAAGCAGGAACACAAAATTTACTGTGTTCCTGCTTAATTTCTCAGTAGGGAGAAAACCGCGCTGCCTCCCATTTACCTTTTGTTTACTCCAGATTCCTATCTAAAGATAGATGCAACTTAAATACCGACTCGCTTAAAGCTTAGTCTCTTTGCTGAGAATTTGAATCTGAGTACCAGGATAGTAGAATTGGAGAATTTTTGGACTCGACCAACCTAATTTAGCTAAATTTTGAGCGCCAGTTTGACTCAAGCCGACTCCATGTCCCAATCCACCACCAATAAAAGCGTATCCCCACAGTTCTGGTTTGCCTTTGTTCAGAGGTTCTATGTAAAAAAGCGTACTCGTAGGAGCAGCAAAGGCACTGCGAACTTCGTCTTTGTGGAGAATAAAGGTACTGTTGTCAGTTTTAACCGCGAGTTCAAGGATGCGTCCACTCTTGCTTCGCTTCACTACTGCCATAGCCTGAATTGTTTTAAATTTGGCATGGGGACTATTTTTCACCTGCAAAAATTTCTGCAAGTCCTTGGTAATATCCTCTAAAGGGGTTTCCTTGTGCCAACGAAACATATTCCACTGGCTTTCATTAAATCCTTGTTGGGTATTAATAAATTTTTGGAAGTTCTTTTCATCTGCTAAACTCTGCTTAGACAAGTTCCAAAAATTAGTCGCGGCATCCAGTACAGGTCGCAGATAGGGACGATCATCGCCATTCCAGACATCGCTGAAGGAAGCGGTAACGCCACCTGTGGTGGAAGAATATAGAGCATCTACTAGTTCGTTTTTATAAGTTACTACCTTACCTCTGGTGGAAGCGATCGCTTGGTCTGTTTTAGCAGCTGCTCCATTCAGCCCATAATAAACTTGGCAGTGAGTATCAGCACACAACTGATAGTTATCTGCGGCAAACCTGCGTAAATTTCTTAAAGCATAAGTCCGCGCAAGAATTGCTTGGGCCTCCAGCGCTGCTGTTGGTGCATTTATACCTATTTCGTAAGGCACAACCCCACGCAAATAAGTTTCTAAGGGTACTTGGTTAACGAGGGTGTATGTGCCGTAAGCATTTGGCTGCAAATTCAGTCGCCCAGCGTAAAGACGAGCATTTTCTGGTTTTTCGCTTTTATTCACCCGAATCAAGTTTTTATCAGTGCTGATTTCCAAATCATTCGGGCTATAGCGATTACCATCCACTACCCAACTAACTCGTGGCACTTGTTTCAAAACTCTAGTATCAAGATATACTTTTTCTTTAGTAGTAGCTTGGATGTTTTGCAATAGCAAGCGCCGCAGCAAAGGAGTGCTGTAAACATCTCGTTTCGCCCAAACCTGCCAGCGTTCTGGCTGGGCTATTTCCACTTCCATTCCCTGAGAACGCCATTTATTAGCACTGTCTTCCGCAGTTTCAAAAGTGCGATATGTGCCCAAAATTACCACTTCTTCGACTGCTGACTGGGGTAAAGCCTGCATGACTGTTTCCAGCTTTACAGGGTTCTTGGTAACCAGGGTTTGCTGCTTGTTGCCTGCTTTAAATTTTAGCTTTAAGCGATCGCCTTTTGTGGGTTCTAATTGCAGCTTGGCTGTCGGTTGTGAGCCAAATCGCTGCACAATCCCAATTTTCAGTTCTATATCCTGGATGCTGCTCTTAGGCCCTGATGCAGCAGTCAGCCCCAATAGACAAAATGTGGCCATCACACTGTGGGAAAAACGCCAAAACGAAAATTTCATGGCTACCTGTTTCTGCCTCTTAATGCGGCGTTGGAGCTGATTTTCTAATTGCTTTGTAGCGCGTTTTTTTTGTCGCATGAGTGCTCCAATGATACCATTACCAGTCTTACCCCAAATACTAGTTGCAAAACAAAGTCATAACGACTATGATTTATTCAGAGGCATAAAACAGAACTAGTTGGATAAACTCTTTATGGTTAGAGTCCAAGAAATTCCATTAAATCAGATAAAACGGCCATTGCCCCGTGCAAACGATCCTAATAAAGTCCAAGCGTTAATGGAATCGATTGCGGAGATTGGGCAGCAAGAACCTATTGATGTCCTAGAAGTAGATGGACAATATTATGGCTTTTCTGGTTGCCATCGGTATGAAGCTTGCCAGCGTTTAGGCAAAGAAACCGTTTTAGCTAGAGTCCGTAAAGCACCCCGCAGCGTTTTAAAGATGCACTTGGCATAGAGAATGTGGGGATACAAGGAGAATAACCCATGCCCCATGCCCAATTCTCAACCCCCAATTACATATAACCTAATTAGGAGAAAATTATGTCATCGAAAGCAACAGTCAAAAATGTAAATATCGGCATTGACGAGGTGAGTAGGGCTAAAATTGCCGAGGGTTTATCTCGCCTGTTGGCTGACACTTATACACTTTATCTGAAAACTCATAACTTCCATTGGAATGTAACAGGGCCGATGTTTCAAACATTGCATTTGATGTTTGAGACCCAGTATACAGAATTAGCCTTAGCAGTTGATTTAATAGCCGAGAGAATTAGAGCGCTTGGCTATCCTGCGCCAGGAACATACAGCGAATATGCCAAACTGAGTTCGATTCCAGAAACTCCCGGAGTTCCGAAAGCTGTGGAAATGATCGGTTTGCTAGTGGAAGGACAAGAAGCCGTAGTCCGAACTGCACGGTCTATTTTCCCCGTGATAGAGGAAGTTAACGATGAACCTACTGCCGATTTATTGACTCAGAGGATGCAAGTACATGAAAAGACAGCTTGGATGTTGAGAAGTTTGCTGGAAGAATAGGGAATAGGGAATAGGGCATAGGGAATAGGGGATAGAAAAAAACTTAATCGCCAATGCCCCATGCCCAATGCCCCATGCCTAATACTCAATGAACAATATTAATTTCACCCAAAAGTTGCAATATTTAATGCAACAGGTGGGTATTTCTAGTTTTAAAGCGCTGAGTCGCGCTGCTGGTGTCTCCGAACGTCAACTTTTGCGGTTACGTCAAGGAAAGCTAGAGCAAATGCGAATAGATGTGCTGCTCAAGCTGTCGTCAGTGCTACAGATGCCATTGAATGAATTAATCGCAAATTTTTCAACCATAGAGTTGTTACCAGAGAAAGCAGCGCCCACTCAGGAATTATTAGAAGAAATTGTAGATTTAAGAAAAGAGTACCAGCGATCGCAGCAACAAATAGAACAGCAGCGAGAGATATTACTACAAGAACTCCAGCAGTCAAGTTTGCAACTGCTGGAGTCTTTATTATTACAATGGCCAACAGCAGCACAGAAAGCGCAGGAGAATCCCCAGTTAGCAGCAGTCAAAATAGTCCCGTTGGTGCAGAAACCTCTAGAAAAGCTTTTACAGGCGTGGGGAGTGGAAGCGATCGCACTTGTAGGAGCAGAGTTACCTTATGATCCCCACCTGCACCAATTGATGGAGGGAACTGCACAACCTGGAGAAACAGTCAAGGTGCGTTACACTGGGTACCTTCAAGGTGAGAAGCTGCTTTACAGAGCCAAGGTGAGTCCTGTTTAAGAGAGTTAGGAATGAGGAGTGAGAAATTACAAATCCATAACTCTTTAATGATGGCTATCATCATGAAGCCTATTGGAAAATCTCAGTTTTGCAAAAATAATATTTAATCAATAATTTTAAAAGCAATAACTTCAGATTGTAGATCAGTATATATTTACATCTCATTGATGTAGGTAAGCAACATTAAAAAATTAAACTATGTGATGAAACACCAAATCAGCAAACAGCCTATAAATCGGTCATGCCAACCTTTTTACAAAACTAAATATACATGTTTTTTACCGTGACGACTTACTTCCCTTGTTTATTTATAATTGGTCTTTACTAGTAAGAAAACTATACTTAATTAAGCTAATAATGTTTTTGTCATTACAAAAGAACAGATTGAAATAATTATAATTAATGTTTATCCAACCGGAGTAATTATCAATAATTACTCAATCTTGCATCTTAGATTTTATGTTGCCAGCATTTTTAAATGTTATATAATAGCGAAATCAGACCATCATTTACACAAATCAGCGTGACATAATTATGAGAGAACAAGTAAAAGTTATTAAGCTCAATGGTAATTTAAACGCCACAACCTCACAAGAATTTCGACAAAATATTACCGAAATTTTAGTAACTGGTGCGAAAATTGTGTTAGTTGATTTTCAAGATGTAACGTTTATGGATAGTTCAGGATTGGGAGCTTTAGTATTAGCTTTTAAAACCTTGCGAGCGGCGGATACAAAACTTGTTCTCTGCTCAATTAATGAGCAAGTTAGGATACTATTTGAACTCACTAATATGGATAAAGTATTTGAAATATTTCCCAGCCAAGACGCATTTAATCAGGTTTTAGTCTCCAAAACTTAATTCATCAAAGTTAATTTGCAAAATAGATAAATCATCATCAAAAGCATCTTTGGAGTTCAGAGCGATTAAATAACTCAGTACGCGATCAAGTTGGCAATCAACAGGATGTTGTAAGCTAACTAGTAGCTGAATAAAAGCATCTAAACTCCAAAGTGTGCCATCTGATTTGGTGATTTCATAAGCACCGTCACTAAAAATGTAAAGGGTACTGAATTTTTCAATATTGCAAAACCCATCAACATATTTTGCCTCTGGAAACATCCCAACAGGCATACCGGGTGTTTTCAAGAGTTTAACTTCAGACTTCCTTGGAGATGTGCCGGTTACTAAAACGGCTGGTGGATGACCTGCACTAGAGTAAATTAACTGGTGGTTGATTCGGTTGTAAACTCCGTACCAAATCGTAAAGTATTTATCATTTTGATAATTCATCTGGAAGGTATCATTCAAAGCCTTCAATACATCACTAGGTTGATAATAATTTAGGCTTTTGAGTGCACGTGAACGCAGCAGATTCAGCACTGAAACAGAGGGAAGAGTGGCTTTGAGTCCATGTCCGGCAGTATCGAGTAAGTAAATTGCCAGATAATCATCATCGAGCCAATAGTAATCGAAACAGTCACCGCCGAGTTGCCGTGAGGGAATGAATCGGAAATTTATATTGAAAGGTTCAGTCATAGAAAAAGGCAGCAGCGATCGCACATATTCTGCGGCTTCTGACATTTCTGATTCTAAAAGCAACTTTTGAGCCTGCAAATCTCTACTTAACTGATGCAGGCGTAAACCCGCTCTTACCCGTGCTTGTAATTCATTGTGCTCGATAGGTTTGGAGATAAAATCATCAGCACCAGCATCTAGACCTTTGACACAATCGGCAACGGAATCTAAAGATGTTAATAAAATAAAGAATGTGGTAGAAAATTTGGGGTCTGTCTTAATGCGATGGCAAACTTCTAGTCCAGTCAACCCTGGCATGATCCAATCACAAATAATTAGTGCTGGACGGCAAGCCAGTGCCTTTTCTATTCCTTCTTCGCCACTACTGGCAGTAACTACCTCATAACCCTGTTTTTCCAACATCCTTTTCAGGAGTATTTTTATTGAATAATCATCATCAATTATTAGTATTTGAAACATATAAGATTGCAGTAAACACTAATTAAAAATTTGCTGTAAAAATAGAGAATAAAAATATCATATGGGCTAATGAGTTAGTAGTCCCCTTACAGAGATACTACTAACTCATTCTATTTTCCAGTCGAATTCATGACTTTTTAACGTCATAAAATATTATGGTGGCGCAAGAGGATTCACCCACAAGAGGATGGTATTTTTTAGCTGGTTTAAATCGCGGTATGCTTCTTGCTTGAACCATTGCCCTAAGGCATCAAAGGGGGTGAAAGATGTTCCAGTTTGCCATTTAATATCTTGACCTAAAGGTGTTGTATGAGTTCCTGGTAACGTTTGTGTTGTCACCATGTCATCAAAGCGTTCTTGTAAAATTTTGGTTAAAGCTGCTGATTGATCAATGGTGTCATTGCTAAATTTTATTAATAAATTGCGCCGGATATTGTAGCGCTCTTGGACAAGCTTGTTGGTTTCCAATGGTGAAGGGGTAAACTCGATCGCAAAAGTAGAATTGAACTGTTCTACTAAGGGGATAGCTTCTTTAGCGGCGTAGTTGTTGAAAGATATTAAAATATTGCCTGCACGTTCAACTTTAAAGAGGCTACCAATCAGCAAGTGAAGTTTACAGCCCATACTGTGTCCAACGCCGTAGATGGGGTAGTAAAGCTTGCGTAATGCCCCAGAATCGTGTAAGCGTTCGATGGTGCGGTCAAAGTTTAACAGCACAGATTTTGCGATCGCAGTATGATCCAGTGTATTGACGAAAGGCGTAGCAATTACAACATAACCTTTACTTGCCAGTTGTTCGAGTAACCAGCGATAAGTGATGTGCGGTGCAGTGGCGACAAATGCACCTCCTAAAAAATGGATGATACCTATGGGATTTCGGGGAATGATTACCCAGTTACCTCTGACTTCTTTCCAGTCCATGCCGATAAGCGATCGCTTTCTTGATATTCTTTATGTTAGACCGGGGATCGCGACCGTGGGAAGGATTATAGAAAAAGCCATTGAGGATGTCTCCATCTAGCAGCGTCTATGGACTTATCGGGAACATCTACGCTTTCTCAAACTTACTTCTTTTACGCACGTTACCCTGAGTATTGGTTTTAACCCTGAGTCTGTAATCTTTTCATTTCGTGTTGTACATCTAATGCAATCTGTAATGCTTCATTGAGTAACCTTCCATGCTCAGTAGCCTGTTCATTTACTTGCATGGCTGTTAAAGTTGCTAAATTGTTGACGAATAGTTCTGTATTACTAAGGATAAAGCTCTTATTTTCTCTCAAAATTCTTTCTGTCTTCAAAGCACGAATTAAATCAGCTTTGGTGAGGTTAAGCGCTTCGATAACACTTTCTCTTTGCTTTATAAGCACTTCTGGATTGCCGGCTTCTTCTATTTGGTCATTGATATCTATTGCTCTAATAACAGTATTATATCTTTCAACATCACTTAACAAGATTTGTAGAGAAGTTGTCATGTTATTTTTGACAATTTTGCTTCTATTTTTCCATATTAAATATAAAATAGTTTGCGTAAGACCGCCAATCCAAAGACCTAAGATAATTAATGCTATCCAGGATGGAATTGCTATCCATGATACAAATATTTTCAGAAAAATATCAAATAAAAGATATCCAAAAACAAATGTAGCAAACCCAATAAAAATTACAGTTGCTCCTTCCGAGCTTTTAATTTTATTAATGTATAAGTTTGCTAATTTTTTGAGAGGATTAGTGATGATTAAAAGTTGATTATTGACAGGTAAATTAGTCAGATTTTGCAGTTCATTCTGACTAATTTCCAAGCCCTGTAAATCATCCCGCACAGCTTTTCAATCCTTGCCAGAATAGTTATTTAATCTAATATAGCAATCAAATTTCTGGAATGCGGGCATTTTGTCTAAAGTTTTTCAGGCAAGTTAATACTTCTAGTGAACTAAATATTTTTTTGTACAATATTATACTATTTTGCCAAGATAACTATTTATACTATAAGAGTAATCAGAACGAAAATAAATCTATTGCCTGTAAATGTAGTGAAAATGCAACAGGTTATTGTCCTGATAAACAGCTATTTACAACTTTAAGAAAGAATAATGGAAAAGTCCGCAAAAACGGACATTACTTGTTTATTTATCAATAATCGCGTCTCACTTGTTACATTAACTTCGCTTTGGAGAAGATTGTTTCTGTTTGGAAATGCTACGCTGAGGGTTTAAAAATGGGGGGATGGGACAGTCTAGCGTCATAGCGATCGCTCTTAGTAAATCTGCTTCTGATGAAGTAACTTTGTTATCTAATAGTACTGTGTGGGCGCAGGCATCAACAATAGCTTGCTTGAGTTTGGGACTGGCAAGGCGGAGGTGCTCAATACTTTTCTTGAGTTCAGTGAAATTACAAGTAAGTGGTATTTCCGGTTTTTCTTGCTCTCCAGCTTTGGGAAGTCGAAAAACTCCAGAACGAAAAGCATAGGCGATGTCTTCGGTGTGGGCATCGGGTTGGGAATGTCCAACGCGGGCAATTACGGACAGTACTAATAGACTATCTGGCCAAATCTGTTCGATGGCGGTGAATTCTACCGTTGTAGGCGAGGTGGGATTTATACTAGGTTGGAGCCGATGCCACAGTATTAACTGCAACACAAAATGCCATAGTGATAAACTTCCGGTGGCTACAGCTAAACCGTGGACACATTTGCAAAGCCTTTGGCATTCTTTGGCAGAATTTTGGCGTAATATGGGTACTGCCAAATCCACAAGTGGTAAGCGAATGCTGGGATCTAACTGGCTAATTTCGCTACTAAATTCCAGGGTTTTTTCTACCAACTCAGCAGGCTGCACCTCTCGTAACCAAGCAATTTGACGTTCTTGGATCTGGAGATTTTCCGTATCTAACGCCAGCGCAAAAGCGATCGCCATTGCACTTTCCTGCTCCCGTACACCCAAGCGCAGGGATTCCGGTAACTGCGATAACAGCGCTTGAGCATGGGCAAAATGCTCTGGTGTAACGCTTCCAACTTGGTTTACAACCTGTTCTGGCGTGGCGTTGGAACTACCAGCAAAGCCCATTGTTAGGGATTCTTGGGAAGGGGAACGCATCTGATTGCGAGATGGCATTGCTGCTAAATTGCTGACATTCAAACCCCCAACCCGGCGGATACGTTCTGCTAAGGGTGGGTGGGTAGAAAACATATCTTCCCAGAAAGAGGGATTGAGGGCGTTGCCAAAAAACATGTGGCTGGCGGCTTCTGCACCCGGCGCGATCAAACGTGAATCCATTTGTTGGAGTTTTTGGAAGACTCCGGTAAGTCCGTTAGGATTGCGAGTGAACTGTACAGCCGAAGCATCGGCGAGAAATTCACGTTGGCGAGAGACTGCGGCTTTAATCAAGCGTCCGCAGAGTAAGCCGATACCGCCAATTGCCATCAGTGCCAAGCCAAAAGCCCAGATAGGTAAACCCTTGCCTTCCTTGTCTGAACGGAAAGTATCACGAATTCGCCACAGAAATTCCCCGGTTATGTAAATGAACAAAATCCCGTGGAGTAGTCCCACTAAACGCAAATTTAGCCGCATATCTCCATTGAGAATATGACTGAATTCGTGGCCGATGACTCCTTGTAGTTCATCCCGGCTCAGGTGTTCCAAAGTTCCACGGGTAACTCCAATTACAGCATCATTGGGCGTAAATCCAGCAGCAAAGGCATTAATCCCGGTTTCTCTCTCAAGGAGATAAACTTGTGGGACAGAAATACCAGAAGCGATCGCCATTTCCTCGACAATATTTAATAGTTGTCGCCCTTGTTCATCGGCTGTATCTGGGAGTAAGAGTCTTCCTCCCAACTCCTGAGCGATTACGCTTCCTCCTTGACGGAGACAGGCAATTTTATAGAGACTTCCAACTGCGATCGCAATTATTGTAATCCCAGCCACGTAGAGAAATATCCCTGGATGCCACCAAACACGGGGAGCCATGCCGAACATAAATAAAGTGGCAATATAAATCGCCATAATCATGACTGCGATCGACAGGGAAAATAACCCGATTAATTGTTGCGTATTTTGGCGTGCCCGATCCTGATGTTCAAAGAAATTCATAGACACCTAAAAAGACACGCGTGGGGCATTTCTAATTTCTGGAGTAGCTTCGGCAAGCAATTCTGCGACAGTAAAGTTAAAAGTATTGGCCACAAGGTTGCTGGGGAAAGATTCGCTCTTGGTGTTGTAAAGTGTCACCGCGTCATTAAAAGCCTGACGGGCAAAAGCAATCCGGTTTTCAGTCGAAGATAATTCTTCCATTACCTGAGTCATGGCGCGATCGGCTTTCAATTCTGGATAAGATTCTGAAATTACCATCAACCGACTTAAAGCACCCGTCAGCGCTCCTTCAGCATTGCCCAATTGTTGCATCGCTTGCGGATCGCCAGGATTTTGCACAGCACGACTGCTAGCATTAATTGCAGAATTCCGAGCCACAATAACTGCTTCTAAGGTTTCCCGCTCATGTTTCATGTACCCTTTGGCAGTTTCCACCAAGTTGGGAATTAAATCATAGCGGCGCTGTAATTGAACATCGATTTGAGAGTAAGCATTTTTGTACCGATTGCGATACTTGACTAAATCGTTGTAGCTATTAATGATAATTACAGCAACAATGGCAACTAAAGCAACAGAAAATATTAAAAGCCCCATATTTTTAGATTATTTCCATTAGCTACTTACTTTATATCCAGCAAAATTTGTGTGGATATAAAGATGAGTCTACTTGTAGCAAGTTGGCTTCGTCGTCTGTAAAATTAGTTACGCAATTGCACTGATCTAGATAGGTTATAAGATTTTTTAAATAACCACAGAAAGAAACACAAAAACAAGATAAATAATTTCTAATAATTCCAAACTTTTGTGAACTTTATCATCTGTCTTTTCTCTGTGTACTCTGCGCCTCTGTAGTTGATTAAAAATTGTAGTCAGAGTAAGTTACCCATGAATATGAAGAAATAGGGAATAACCACTGGCAGCAAAAATAAAAAGGATGGCGGTAGGAAAAATTATTACATCCCTAACAATAAATAAAATCCAATCTTTTCTTAGTTCTTGTTTAAACTTAAGTTCTCTCAGTTTTCGCTCAAGTTCTACGTCTTCTTGCGACTGCAAATTTTCAGGTGAGGTAATTAGTGGATTGTCGCCTTTGTGGGCAATTATTTTTGATAAATCTGTCATGGTGTTTTAGATAGCAATAATTTCACAGTGTTAATATGCTTATTTTTGCTAAGTTTTTAAGGCAGAGTCCAGTTTTCTAGTTTTAATCCGTTGATGCGTTCGTAGTGACGAGTATTGTTTGTTACTAAAGTGTAGTTCTCTGCAAGTGCAACACTAGCAATTAGTAAATCAAATTCAGCAATTGTTTGCCCTATTCTACGGAGTTGTGCCTTTAATTCACCATACTTTTTGAGAGCAGGATCAGTTAAAGGTACGACGGGTAAGTTTTGAATAAAGTCTTCTGCATTACTTAAGTTTTCTGAAACTCGATTAGAATTGTATGCACCATAATACAATTCAGCAGCAGTGATAACACAAATGCATACTTCATCCCATCCGACTGCTAATAATTTATCTCTGACTGGCTGACGACCCTTAAGCCAATAAATACATGTATCAGTGTCGAGTAAATAATTCACAAGCTATAATTGCGATCGCTTACAGTACGACTTGAATATATTTCATCAACAATTTCTTCTGCGGTGCGTGTATCTTTCCAGCTTCCAAAGGTTTCTAAAAAACCTTCTGATGCATTGGGTTTTGGCTGCTGTTCAGATGAGACAATTATTTCATTCACTATCAATTGATTTGCTTCTGGGACTCCTAATTTTTTGGTTTCCTCTTTAGCTGTAACCATGATTTGCATCAAGGTTATAGCCTGACGCAGAACATCACTTTTACTCGTGCCTATTTTATTTGCTAGTTCGTCTAATATCTGATTTAGTTCAGGTGACAAATCTAAGTTTAAGCGAACTATTTTTTGGGCATCAGTCATGGTTCTATCCTTGTGTAAAATCTTAAGTACATTATAGTCGGCTGAGGCTGCAAGATTGATAGCGATGATTCAAGAACTTGATCGGGTTATTTAGACTAGCGATCTCCCAGAACATAGTTTAGAAGAGAGGTTTTAAAGATTGTTTTGCTCTTTCGTGGTGAGTGTCTTTATGACTAAACTCTCGGCTAGAGGGATACAACTAAATAGAGCAGTTCTCGATCAATTGCATTAAAATATATTATTGAAATTATTTTTAAGTTAAAAGTTCAATATGAAAGAAGCTCGTCATATAGCTACTGGGAGAATAGTCCAGGCATCTGAAGTAGATTATCCAGAATATCATGGAATTTTTCAGTGCCCACATTGTAAAGTAGCATTGCGACTAAGAAAAGAATATACTCGTTCAGATGGAACAACAATAACTGCTGCTTTTATTCATCCTCCAGGTAAAACAGAATTGGAAAAAAAATGTCCATATCGAATAAATATAAATTTTGGTAATACAAATTCACAAATAAACTTACCTCATTCTCGTAAGCAATGTTTTAAAATCCTGAAAAAGAATTTTTTAAAATGCTTAAAGAAGCATAGTAAAGTTAGCATTACAGAAAATTACTCAACAAATAAATTAGCATTAGAATCTGTACGCATTTTTATAAATTTAAATAATAAGATAATTGCAGCACCCCAAAATTCTCGATATATTTTAGAACTCACAGAATCACAAAGTATTGAAAAAATTTTGCAAAATAAAATATATACCAGAATTAATTCTTATGAACCAGAATCAATACATAGAAAGATACTACTTGCTTCTCTAGAAAGCGAGTTGGATTTAGCAACCCAAAAATCCAATAGTTTGATTTGGGGGCTAGAGTTTTTAATTTATGAAGCTAGTGATGATTTTATACAAGAAACATTAGATTATATCTTTGGGAAGTATGTTGATAATCAAGAAATCAAGGGTATAGAACTAAAATATGAAATAAATAATCTTAGTATAGGTAATTTGAGTTTTGGTGAAATTGAAAAAATATTAGGTTTTCAATTAAGCATCGTAAAGCAAGCAGATAAAATTTTGTCAAATGATAAATTAATAAATAATTTTTTTGCCCAAATGTACAAAAAGGAATTTTTGGACAGCAATGCAGTTATTTTTAATGAAGCACAAAAAATTCATAATGCGGTATTTCAGTATATTATAAATTATCTAGTTGATTTTCCTTGGAAATGTCTGTTATATTAACTGGTTGTTAATTTTATTAATTTAATTTTCTTGTGATTTTTGTCTAAATTTCTAATTTATAGAGAAAATATGAATAAAGAAGAAATGGAATTTTTTAGTAAGATTAGTAATCAATTTCTGCAAGATGTATTTTTTATAGTGGGTCTTGTGATTACAATACTGACATACATTAATGCAAAACGAACAATTCTTCAACCAATAAAAACTGAAGTATTCAAATTGCAGGTAACAAAATTTTCATCGATTTTAGATATATTTGATAAACAAGGCTATGTACAGATAAAAAAATGCTTTGAAAAAATTCTATTTATTAATGCTTGTTCACTTTGCGATGATTATGCAGAGTTATTTTTTGATATTGAATTAAACAGAAATACAAGACCATACAACACAGAAGAGATTGAAAAGATTATATGGAATGTATATTCAATGAAAGGTATAGAAAAATATGAACAGTTTAGAAATAAATTTAATGAGTTAGTAGCGATTAAGAAAAAAAGGGAAGTCAATAGTTTAAAAGAAGAATTGATTGATATAAATAATTTAGAATTTTGGATGAGCTATAACTATGAAGAATTAAAAATCCCTACTGAATATATTGAATTACGTAAAAAACTCATAGATGTAAAGTCATCACCACTATTACCAAAGGAACTTTTAGTATTAATTGAAGAATTTATAGAAGCAATGAATCAAAAGTTAAATTTAGTTATTGAAATATTAAATGAATGTACTAAACAATTACCAAATGATTATTTTATACAAGAAATAATTGGAGAAAGATCGAGCTTATTTATACTAATTCAAATAAAATATAATAAAAAATTTAATAATTTAGAACTAATTGCTAATAAAATTGTTCAATATATTAGAAATTACTGGCTAGTAGAAAAAATTAATACATAATAATTAAGGCTACATATATACACCATAACAATTAATTGATAGGAGTATACATATGTGGTTTAAAAATCTTTAATACACTAACCCGATCGCACTTTTCCTCAAGTCTCCACATTCCCCACGCTTCCAGATAAAAATATCACCCTTCGTTCTAGCTCAAAAATTAAGTTTTGTGACTTGTAAACTAAGTTTCTGACTTCAAAACTAGCTTTTGTCAAAGAATTTCAGCAAATCTACTTCCATTTTTCCTGCTTGCTAAGTTCTCTTCAATAAAAAAACGCAAATATACGCATTCCGACGCAATTTCAGCGTTTCTATACGTATAAATGCGATAAAAGTAGAAACAATTCCAGCTTTATTTAATAGGCGTTGCTGAATCTAAGGATGAATGTCTCACGCAAAGGAAAATTCAATAAAATCATCCCGCATTTATGCAACATCATTTAATGTACTAATGCGATCGCACGTTTTGTTAACGCTTCAGCAGTCAATCCATTAAACGCCATCAACTCACCAGCACTGGCGGTAGTTTCGCCACGCTTCCAAGCAAAGGTGTCGCGCTTGGCTGTACTCCGTAACAGAATCGGTTCTAGCATCCCCGCAGCACCACCAGTAACAGCAATTAACGCATCACCATCAAATAATTCGGCAAATTTAGCATCATCTAAGAAACCGCCTTCGGGTTCAGAACAAGTATCCCATGCGGTATCATGGCTACGGTACAATTGCCGAGGATTGATCACAGAAACTATCTTCACGCCAATACCTTCAGTTTCCAAGAAAGCAGCAGCTTCAAATACTGGTATTAATGTTAAGTCGCCAATTACAGCAAACACAACTTGTTTATCACCAGCAATTTCATGTAATAGCACTGCACCATCGCGCAACCCTTGACGAGTTTGTTCTAAAGTTGTGCGAATTGGTAACGGCGATTTACTAGCTGTAATCACAACTCCCTTATTCTTAGTTTTCAACGCCCAGTCATAACAAGCTTGAATACTATTAGCATCAGGCGGAAATAATGGGAAAACATTTCCATTTCGCATCAACGAAGCAAAGTAAGCTTCAATTTCGGGACGTTGGTGAGTCCAACCGTTGCGCCCTTGCTCTAATGCGCCTGCTGTGAATAAAGTAATAGTCGAAGGAGTTTGACGGCGCAATTCTGCCATTGCTTGGGTTACAGTTTGCCAAATTGGTAATCCGTTGATGGCAAAAGATTCGTAAGAACACCACAAAGTTCTCGCACCCATTAACGCTAAACCCGCAGCTAAACCGGCACAAGCATCTTCACTCAATGGTTCATAAACTTGTCCATTTGGTGCTTGGTTATATAAGTCGTCAGTTGTGGGGTGGATAATTTTTAATGCTTGGTTGATGTTGGCAATTCCCGATGCTTCGTTACCGTCAGCGTTGGTGACAAGGAAATTCTGATCTTTCTTTCCAACTATTCCTACCAATCGTCCCATCGCAGTTGTGGAAACTTTGGGTTCACCACCAACTGCATATTCTTCTAAAGGTAATTCGCCTAATTCTGGTAATGGGAATTCAAATTCTGTCACCACAGTTTTTGCTGCTGGGCCACCACCGGCGCGTTCGGCATTTGTTCTGACTAATTGCCAAGCTTCCGCAGACAAAGCACGGGTTTGCAATGCACTGACAATATGCGGCGCATCCAGCGTATCTTTAGGATACAAGTTGTGAGATTTTGCACCCCGCGCATGGACTCCTGCACCTTTTAGTTGTTTAATAATGAAGACGGTAAGTTTACCGCCGAGTGCAGAACGCGCTGCTTTATCTACACCCGAAAGTACTGCTTGAGTAAATGCTAGGCGTTTCTCAAAAGAAAAGGCAGTGCTATCAACGTAATCCCCTGGCTGGTTTTGATCGTCGAAATCTTTGGCATCCACTAACACGACTTCATCAAAACCGTTACCTTGCCAATATGCTTGCATCTGTTCATTGGTTTTTAGAGAAACCATACTGTGATGTTCTTGGCTGTAACCGTTCCATACCAAAACTGGTAAGAAGTTGGTGACAGCAGGATAAGCTGTATGGAAGTGTGCGATCGCACTTACAATATAAGGCTCACCCAATCCACCATCCCCAACTGTAAAGGGGAATAACTTATCTTTGTGCAACAGTGCAGCCGCCATTGCAAAGTGTTGCCCTTGTCCCAAAGGCCCCGCAGGTGCGAGAATACCGGGAATGTAACCAGAAAGATGTCCTAAAAGTCCGTGCTTTTCTCGAAAGCGATCGCGCAATTGTTGGACTGTAAAAATTCCCATGTCCTCTAGCGAACGATCCAAGAACATGGCACTATAAAATCCAGGGGCGTGGTGTCCGACTTCGGTAATAATGTTCTTGTATCCCAGCATGACAAGAGATGCGTAAGCTTCTGCTTGGCTGGCGAAGCCGCCGGGATGCCCAGAGGCTTTACTACCAGTAACTTGTAAAGTCAGGTAGCGTAAGGCATCGGCAGCCAGTAAAGTTTGATATACAGCTGCTTTGTCTGTGGTAGATGCGATCGCTATTTTTCCCGACTCAATAGCAGGTTTTGCACCATGAGTTTCAAAATCTGGTAACGCTTCACCAAAATATTGAATCCCTTCAGAAAAATTGGGAAGCGCTGAAGATGCCTTTGCGGAGATTGCAGTCATGCTGAGTACCTTTTGACGATTAGGTGAAACTGTAGATGCTCGTTGAATTTAACAAAAATTTTACATCTTCGAGGTTGTAACAGTTTATTGCTTTTTTGCAACGTTAGAATAAGTACTTTAAATGGTTACCCAATCGAAATTTCAGTTCGTTTAAGTAGCAAAAAAATATTAAGTAGCAAAAAAAATTATGAAATTACCAAATGGGCCACAAATCCCAGCTTTTTTACAGATACTGCGTTGGATTGCTAGTCCAATGTCATTCATGGAAGATTGCGCCAAAAGCTATGGCGAGATTTTTACTCTCAGATTAGATAAAAATCTTCCTCCTTTGGTG
This sequence comes from Nostoc sp. NZL, assembly GCF_015714705.1. Taxonomy (NCBI): domain Bacteria; kingdom Bacillati; phylum Cyanobacteriota; class Cyanophyceae; order Nostocales; family Nostocaceae; genus Nostoc; species Nostoc sp. NZL. The sequence continues at coordinate 51,780 of NZ_WBKL01000156.1, forward strand.
ATTGTCAGCAACCCCCAAGCGCAACAGCAAATTTTGACAACTGATACCAAGGAATTAGAAGCCCCTGGCGATCTGAATAAGGTGTTTGAACCTTTGCTGGGCAAGCGTTCTGTGATTAGCATTAGCGGCGCAGAACACCAGCGTCAACGCCAGTTGTTAATGCCTCCCTTTCACGGCGAAAGAATGCGGAATTATAGCCAAGTAATTACCGATGTCACCAAGCAAGTTATCAGCCAATACCAGATAGGTAAGCCCTTTAATATTCGGTCTGCTACTCAAGCTATTACCCTGCGAGTGATTATGCAAGCTGTGTTTGGGCTATATGAAGGGTCTCGCGCCGAAAAACTACAGAAATTTTTGGGCGATCTTTTAGAAAAAGCTAGTTCTCGGTTAAGTGTGGCTTTGCTTTATTTCCCCGCTTTGCAAAGAGATTTTGGCCCGATTAACGTCTGGGGAAACCAGATGCGCCTTCAGCAAGAAGCTGACGAACTTATCTATGAGGAAATTCGGGAACGTCGAGAACAACCAGATTCATCACGCACAGATATTCTTAGCTTACTCATGGCTGCTAGAGATGAAGCAGGCCAACCCATGACTGATGAAGAGTTGCGCGATGAATTGATGACTCTGTTAGTCGCCGGTCACGAAACCACAGCGACAGCCTTAGCATGGGCATTCTATTGGATTCACAAAGTACCATCAGTACGCCAAAAGCTACTCCAAGAATTAGATGGCTTGGGCGATGACCCAGACCCCAGCACCGTTTTCAAATTACCTTATCTCAACGCTGTTTGTTCTGAGACATTGCGGATTTACCCAGTTGCTATGCTAACTTTTCCCAGAAAAGTAAGAACCCCGATATCGCTGGGCGGTTATGAACTAGAACCGGGTACAGTCCTACTTGGTTCTATTTACCTGACCCACCAAAGGGAAGATATTTATCCAGAACCTAAGCAGTTTAAGCCAGAACGTTTTTTAGAACGGCAATTTTCTGCCTATGAATATTTGCCATTTGGAGGTGGTGCTAGGCGTTGTATTGGTCTAGCATTTGCCCAGTTGGAAATGAAGCTAGCACTTGCCGAAATCCTTTCTAGCCTAGAATTAGAGCTAATTGATAATGGTGAAGTGCGACCTAAACGCCGTGGTTTGGTGACAGGGCCAGATCGTCCTATTGAGATGGTTGTCACGAGTCAACGTCAGGTGAAGTCTCCCATTCTCCAGACAACCACTGCTTGATGCTGGGGGGTTTAATGGTTGCGTTGAGCAAATTTTAAACTTCCATCTATACATTTAGATAGATTTTCAATGTTTTTACATAATCCCCTATAGTCCTCTTTTAATCAGGACTATAGGGGATTTTAATATATTGCAACTGTAAAAAGAATGGCTTTTAAAACTGAATACGTATACCAATATAGGGCACTTTTACATCACCAAAAGACGTAATTTCAGTGGGTGTGCACTCTAAATATTTTTAGGGAACTTTTCCATAAATGCGTCCAAATATTCAGCAAGAATATTATTATTATCATTGTAAAAGCTAATGGCGTTTATTTATTAAGACGATTTAACTAGTGGTATTCTACTCTAGAAAAATACCAAAAACACTTTTCCAAGCTTGCTCTAATTCCCTAGTTTTTAAGGAGGGCTAGGGATGATTAATTCTTATACCAAGCATATTGGATTAATCGCAGCTTAGTAAATTATAAAAGTATCGAAGAAACAATGAAAGTACTTGAGAAGATAAGCACACTAGAATTGCTACAAACTCTGCAATTAATTGCTCAACCCACAAAAACTCTAGAAAAGCATTCTGCCAAGTATGGTGACGTTTTTACAATGCGGGTAATGGGTTTAAAGTCACCACCAATAGTATTTTTTAGCCATCCCCAAGCAATTAGTGATTGTTTTGCTATACCTGCACAAAAGTTAGATTTTAAGAAAGCAACCCATGTATTTAAACCTTTGTTTGGAGAAAATTCTATTGTATTTCAAGAAGCGCGATCGCACCAACAACAGAGACAGTTATTACTACCAGCCTTTCATGGCGATAATTTAAAATCTTATGGACAAGCCATTTGTAAAATAACTGAAGAAATTACACAAACCTGGACATCAGGTACAGATATTTGTATACACAATTTAATGTCAAATATCACATTAGACATTATTTTACAGGTAGTATTTGGTATTACTCATGGTGCGCGTTACCAAGAATTAAAAGAAAAATTGAGTTCTTTGTTAGAAGATATAACTAAACCTTGGTATTCCAGCTTGTTTTTCTTTCCTTCGCTTCAACAAGATTTAGGTACATGGAGTCCTTGGGGAATATTCCTCAAGAGACGAGAGCAAATTGACAAACTCATCTATGCAGAAATTTCTGAAAGACGTTCGCAAAATGATGCTACGCGTACAGATATTCTCACTATGCTGATGTCAGCGCGTGACGTAAATGGACAACAGATGACAGATGAAGAATTACGCGACCAACTAGTTTCATTATTGCTGTTGGGTTATGAAACTACATCTGGCGTATTAGCCTGGATATTTTATCTAATTCACTCTCACCCAGAGGTGAAACATCGGCTAATGCAAGAACTAAACACTTTAAATGGTCTCACAAACCCTGAAGCAATTACACAATTACCTTATCTCACCGCCGTCTGTCAAGAAACACTGCGAATTCATCCTATTGCTTTAATTTGCACACCGCGAATGGTAAAAGATAGAGTGGAAATTATGGGACAGAAATTTACATCAGAAACAGTTTTAGTTCCTTGTATTTATTTAGCACATCGCCGAGCCGATACTTACCCAGAACCAGAACAGTTTCGTCCAGAAAGATTCCTCAACCACAAATTTTCACCTTATGAATATTTACCCTTTGGTGGAGGTTATCGCGGTTGCATTGGTGCAGCCTTTTCCATGTATGAACTAAAATTAGTAACAGCCATAATATTATCGAATTTTCAACTAACCCTTACTGATAAACGTCCAGTGCATCCAGTCCGTCGTGGTATTACGATTGTCCCTAGCGGTGGTGTAAAAATGGTTGTTACCGAAAAAGCAAAACTTAAAAGACAAACAATACTTTCTACTTGATTACTCAATCCTCCAATTTGCATATACCGTAATGTAGATCCGCTCCTTAGCATCTAGCCTTTACAGTAACTAGTAAGACGACATTTAGGAGCTTACTAATTCATGCCTGATGAGCATCGGTTGGAGGAACAATTTCTATCCCAGGAAGCTGAAAGAAGAATATCTGAAAAGCTAGATGAAGCAGAAAAAATAGAAATAGATGTACAAACCGATCTGTTAAAAATAGTTCAGGGACAAGCGGATGGAGTTTCGGTTGCAGGAAAAGGATTAGTAATCCAAGAAGACATCCGCATACAGGAAATAAAACTACAAACAGATAGTATTGCTATCAATCCATTAAGCGCTATTTTTGGTCAAATAGAACTCAATGACCCAGTAAATGCCATTGCTCGCATTGTACTCACAGAAGTAGATATGAACCGCGCCTTGGCATCAGATTTTGTTAGCAGCCAGATGCAAGATTTTGATTTGGATGTAGATGGTAAAATTGTGAGTTTTGAGGCACAAAAAATTGAGGTATTTTTACCTGGTGATGGCAAAATAGAATGTAGGGGAAGAGTGTTTTTAAAGGAAATGGGAAATACTCGCCCTTTGGCTTACACTGCGATCGCACGTCCACGGACTCATTCACAACCCGCGATGCTGGAAAGTTTTAACTGCACTGAGGGAGGGGGAATTTCCATAGAAGTAGTTACAGCTATAATGCAGAAAGCCAAAGAATTGATGAATATACCATATTTTAAATGGGAAGATATGGTGTTTCATATTAAAGATATCAAAGTAGAAACTGGTAGTTTAATCCTGATGATAGAAACTCAAGTAAAGCAAATACCATCATCGTCAAATTTAGCATCTCTTTAGTTAGTAGTATTGGCAGTAATTAAAGATAATTTTTGTTACTAGAGGATGATGTAAAAGTAGTAAAATGTTTCTACTATTTAGAAAGCTACTTATTTCTAAATTCCAACTATGCAAGAGTATGATGTTGTCCTTATCGGTGCTGGACACAATGGGTTAGTTTGTGCAGCTTATTTGCTAAAAGCTGGTTATAGCGTCCTGTTACTGGAAAAGCGTTCTGTTCCAGGTGGCGCAGCAACAACTGAAGAATGTTTACCGCAAGAGGCTCCTGGATTTAAATTTAACTTGTGTGCAATTGACCATGAATTTATTCACTTGGGGCCAGTTGTTGAAGAATTAGAACTAGAAAAATACGGCTTACATTATCTGGAATGTGATCCAGTTGTTTTCTGCCCTCACCCTGATGGTAAGTATTTTTTAGGACATAAGTCAGTGGAAAAGACTTGTGCAGAAATCGCCCGTTACAATGAACGTGATGCCAAAAAATACGCAGAATTTGTAGACTATTGGCAGCGAGCGATCGGTGCAATGATTCCTATGTTTAATGCACCGCCAAAGTCAATTATAGATATCGTTGGCAACTACGATATCAAAAAATTCAAAGATTTATTTTCGGTTATTGGTTCGCCAAACAAAACGCTGGACTTTATTCGCACCATGTTAACCAGCGCCGAGGATTTACTTAACGAGTGGTTTGATGAGGAATTTCTGAAAGCGCCACTAGCTAGACTAGCATCAGAACTTGGTGCACCGCCATCGCAAAAAACCCTTGCCATTGGTGCAATTATGATGGCGATGCGTCACAACCCTGGAATGGCAAGACCGCGCGGCGGAACTGGCGCACTTGTGCAAGCTTTGGTGAATTTAGTCACAAGCAAAGGTGGCGTTATTCTCACAGACCAGCATGTTGAAAAAGTTTTAATTGATGATGGAAAAGCCGTTGGTGTACGAGTGGCTGGTAACACCGAATATCGCGCTAAATACGGCGTTATTTCTAATATTGATGCCAAGCGGTTATTTTTACAAATGACTGATAAAAGTGATATCGATGGAGCCGATCCTGACTTATGGGAAAGATTAGAACGCCGTATCGTTAACAACAACGAAACCATCCTCAAGATAGATTTGGCTTTAGACGAACCACTGCGTTTTCCATACCATGCGCACAAAGACGAATACCTCGTTGGTTCCATCTTGATTGCCGATTCCGTGGCTCATGTAGAACAGGCTCATAGTAAATGTAGCTTAGGAGAAATTCCTGATGCTGACCCATCAATGTATGTGGTGATGCCTAGCTACTTAGACCCCACATTAGCACCACCAGGTAAGCACACTGTATGGATTGAATATTTTGCCCCTTATCAAATTGCAGGTGCAGAAGGCACTGGTTTAAAAGGTACTGGTTGGACAGATGAATTGAAAAACAAAGTTGCAGATAGGGTGGTTGAGAAATTGGCAGATTATGCACCGAATGTCAAGAATGCAACGATCGCCCGGCGTGTAGAAAGTCCAGCAGAACTAGGAGAAAGATTAGGTGCGTATAAAGGGAATTATTACCATGTTGACATGACCCTAGATCAGATGGTATTTTTCCGTCCCTTGCCAGAAATAGCCAACTACAAAACGCCAATTGAGAATCTATTTTTGACTGGTGCAGGAACTCATCCAGGTGGTTCCATTTCGGGAATGCCGGGACGTAATTGTGCCCGCGTGTTTTTGCAGGCAAAACATCCTATTAGCCAAACTTTAAAGGATGCGCGGGATTCGATTAAATCAACTGTAGAGTCGGTATTTGGCATTAATTAGGTTTTATGTAAAGAGGAAAGAGGCAAAGGCGCGAAGTAAGGCTTTGCCTCTTTGTGTTTTTACATCAGTTTCTTTGTTGCATCATGCCCAACGTGCAGTTGAAAGTTGTGTTTGAGTTGGCTGAAGATGGTTGCAGATAGCAATAAAGTTGCTTGAAGTATTAAGCAAATAACAGCATCTTTTAGTTAAAAAATAGGACAATCGCACCCTTGTTAATTAAAAGGGAAATTATCACACGAGTGCGATGTCTACGACGGGCTACGCCTACGCTACCTACATAGCAACACAAATAATTGTTTTTTGAGTTAAATCAATTTCTAAGCAATTGCTTTATGTGTATTTAATATGATAATGTAACATACGCTTGAATTTAATAAGCTTATATGCATGCATCATCAACAAAGTTATTTCTCAAAATATAAGGAAATTAATGGGTAAAAACTAGTGTATTTTGATAATGTTCAAAAAAAGAACAACTTTTAACATCATCTTATAAGTTTTGTAGGTACAGCATGGTTTTTCGGCGCTGCTTCGTTGCATCTGGATTGATAGTTTTCTTCGCATTTGGCTGTAGTGGTGGGGCAAACTCATCGACAGAAAATACTAAACAAGTTGTGCAAGAAAATAATGTAACCCAGCTTTTTATAGAAGCGAAGGCTACCCAGAAAGCAGAAGATTTCTTTCATCAAGGTAATAATTTATTAGATGGACAACGTTACGAAGATGCAATAAAAGCATACGAGAAAGCGATCGCTATCAAAACTGAGAGTCCCGAAGCTTGGATTAACCGTGGCATTGGCTTAACATCGTTGCAACGCTACAAAGACGCTCTCGCATCCTACGATACTGCGATCGCTATCAAACCCGACAAATATGAAGCTTGGTATAATCGTGGTATAGCCTTGACATCGTTGCAACGCTACAAAGATGCTATTGGATCTTACGACAAAGCGATCGCCATCAAACCCGATAAATATGAAGCTTTAATTAACCGAGGCATTGCTCTGACAAAGCTACACCGCTACAAAGATGCTATTGCATCTTATGATAGAGCGATCGCTATCAAGCAAGATTTACACCAAGCATATTACAACAAAGCTTGCTCTTATGCTTTACAAAGCAATCTGGAATTAGCAATTGAGAATCTAGATAAAGCAATCAAGCTTGTTCCTGATAAATACAAGAAATTAGCAAAAACTGACCCAGACTTTATCAAAGTGCGTAGTCAAAAGCAGTTTCAGGAATTGCTGCAATAGTCTGTTGTAACCACCGCTCAGTGTAGAATATAAGCCAATACAGTTCAGATAAGACCAAAACCCTTGTAGAGACGGCGATTTATCGCGTCTATAAAATTAACCCAAGCGTATTAGAATATAAGCCTGCTGTAGAAAGGTATTTTTCTTGAGCGGTTTACGGTTAGACATGAAAAAATTGTTAATCACCGGGGCAAGTGGTTTTTTAGGATGGCATCTTTGCCAGCTTGCAAAACCAGAATGGGAGATTTATGGCACTTATTTATCCCATCCTTTAGAGATTCCTGGCATTAAAACATTAAAAGCAAACTTAACAAATTTTCAGGAATTGAAGCGCATCTTTAATGATGTCAAACCAGAAGCAGTTATTCATACTGCTGCACATTCGCAACCAAATTTTTGTCAAACCAACCCCAAAGAATCACACGCAATTAATGTTATTGCATCCTGCAATATTGCCGCACTTTGTGCGGATAACTCTATTCCTTGTACTTTTACCTCAACCGACTTAGTTTTTGATGGTTTAAATGCCCCATATCAAGAAACAGATGCCGTGTGCCCCGTCAATCTTTACGGTGAGCAAAAGGCGATCGCAGAAGCAGATATGCTAGAAAGATATCCCATGACAGCAGTGTGTCGAATGCCCTTGATGTTTGGTGCAGCAACACCCACAGCTAAAAGCTTTATTCAGCCATTTATTCAAACTTTAAAAGCCGAAAAAGAACTAAATTTATTTATTGATGAATTTCGCACCCCAGTAAGTGGAAAAACTGCCGCTAAAGGACTTTTATTAGCATTAGAAAAAGTTAACGGCATCATCCACTTAGGTGGAAAAGAGCGGATTTCGCGTTATGATTTTGGGCAGCTATTAGTTGAGGTATTTCAACTTCCTAGTAATGGTCTGAAATCCTGCCGACAACAAGATGTGAAAATGGCAGCGCCTAGACCAACAGATGTTTCTTTGGATAGTTCCAAAGCATTTGCATTGGGGTATCAGCCTTTATCTCTAAGGGAAGAATTAGAAATGCTACAGGTCCTTGCACTTAAAGAATACGACTTAGACAAAAATTCAGCCCATCAATAAGCGGAAACAGTTTCTGGACTATTGGCGATCAATTGCTTGGTTTTTATCCCGCAGATTCAATAAGAATCACTTCCTCTCTAGGAATATATCTACCACTATAAGCAAGACGCACTTTTCCATCTTGGGCAATATCATTGATTTCTTCTCCCTTCGGATTCCACCAATTGGGTGCATCCATCCAGGTGCATCTGTCACCTATTTTGAGTCTTTGTATTCTACTTGCAGTTTCCTAGCTCCAATTTTGTATTGGATTGAGTATATTGTAAGGAATTATTTCTGTTTTAATTATCTTTATGCAGGTGGTATTCCCTTCTTCTTTTTCTAATTCAGTCTTTTTGCATGAGCTTGTCGTAGATATAAAATCTGCTTCTGAGATAAATAAGTTTTTAAAGTCTATCCACTCATAACGCTCTGCATTTTGCCATAGCAAGACAACTTTTGCTCTATGGGTATCAATATCAAACTCTATTGTAGCCCCTATATCTCCCTGATGTGTTTGACAGAGTAACTTGAGTTTCTGAAGTAACTCTAAATCTAATTTTGCTAAAGGTGTTTCATATCTCTTTGTATTATCGTCATCACCATCAAATCGTTCGACTGTATCGCTCACATATGAAATAGAAGGCTTGCCAGTAAAACCCATGTCAAATATTATAGGGTCTTTGAGTAGTTTTTCATGTTCAAGTATTGCTTGATATATAACTTCGGCTGTTGTGTCTGTAGTTACATTACTGATTTCGTTATGTCTGTTTATAAGCTTATGCTGATTAAATTGAATGTCTCCATATATATCTTTTCGCTCTATATAAGTAAATCCGGTTCTAATATCTTCAAAGTACGTGATTTCATGATAAGTTGCAACTTTTTGAATATCCTGAGCCATTCCATAAGCTTCCAGGCATGAAGCTAACAGTACTGCCTGAGTTGCACCCAGACCACCAACACCTTTACCCCATTCATCAGCAGATCCTCTTCTGCTGATTTCCCCAATTGCGTAAATTGTTGCTCCTACATAGTTGCTTTTGTCTTTCTCTACCCTTGTGGTAATAGAATTAAAACTTGTAGGAGAAGTCTGTATTTCGTAATTTAGAAAACCTGCTCCTTTTTTATTAACAAGTGCAATATCAGTCCTTCTGCCAGGATATTGGTATTCTTGAATTGACTCAAATTTATCTTGTTTAAAGTAGATTTCAGTAGTTGCATTAAGTATATTTTCTGCTCTACTTTTGGCATATTTATGTACTGCACTTTCGCTTCTAGTACTGACAAATTGATTGCTGATACAATCAATTTCTGTTTCTTGTACTTCTTCTATATTGACGTTATGAGAAAAATGTCCACAAACCCAGAATGATGTTTCTTTGCGTGTTTTGTGGTGCGCTTTTTTATAGAAAAGTGGGCGATCGCAGAATATACATGTGAAAATTTCATCCTTATCATAGAGGCTCACTTGAGCATCAACAAAAATACGGTTCTTATTTAATGCGTATCGAACCATATATACTAAATTCCATAGCTAAGTAAAAAATTGTCAATAGCTATAAGATATTATACTAATTTTTTGTAAAATTACACTGAATAATTACCTAAATCGGAGAGAAGGCTCCCGCCATAATCTCT
>NZ_WBKL01000215.1:0-29716 GCF_015714705.1 Nostoc sp. NZL
GATATGTGTAATATTTCTGCTATTATTTCATCAGTCTTGCCATCCGCAGCCATTAGTAATGTGTGTGCACGCCGAATTTCTCTGGCTTTTGCTGAACCCTTTTTGACTAGAGCCAGTAGTTCTTCCCTCTGTGATTCACTCAGATTAATTTGATACTTTTTGCTCATACACCCTTTTTCCTTCTTCTGCGATCGCTTGTCTGCTTGTGAATACCAATGCATCCACATTGCTATTTAATCACACTTGATTATAACCCCGCAAAATTAATGGGACAGACCACTAGGGGCAAATTACCATAATCTTTCACTACAACAATTGCGGGACGGTCTGTTGCTTCCCTGAGTCGATGTTGTAACATCACCAAAGTGTTTTCGATGTCTTCATGGATATTTACCCGCTTCATCTCTGCTTCATCATGCCGAGAAAAGTGTTGTAGCGCTAGTACAATTTCCCGAATGCGATCAGATCCTCTATACATTGCACCTATCAGGTTTTGCAGATCCTTAATCATAAAATTCAGGTCTACGTCTTTGGCTATTTGCTGAATTTTAGGTGTGGGTTTGGGATATTCCTGTTGATAAACCTCAATCATAGTCACTAGGTCTTGCACATATTGACCAGCATATTGAAGATTCCCATAAATAAAACTAATTGGATTATTAATCTCATGAGCCAGCCCAGCCACTAACTGTCCCAGCGCCACCATCTTTTCGTTCTGAATCTGTTGAACTTGAGAGGCTTTCAAATTGTCAAGAGCCTGTTGAAGTAAAAAGTTTTTTTCTTGCAGTTTAACTTGGAGTAAACGTAAATTAATCTGATTTTCAATTCGCAATACAACCTCTGCCCCATGAAAAGGTTTGGCAATATAATCTACACCACCAACATCAAAGGCTTTTACCTTATCTACAACATCATCTAGGGCACTAATAAAAATTACTGGGACTTCACAAGTTTTATCGTCAGCTTTCAACTGTTGACAAACTTGATAACCGTCCATATCTGGCATATTGATATCCAGCAAAATCACATCTGGCAAAACCATTTGACACGCGGTCAGTGCCATTTTACCGTTTAAGGCTTTGCGGACTTCAAAACCTTGTGCAGTCAACATTGCCGATAAAAGCCGTAAATTATCTGGGGTATCATCGACCACCAAAATATTTCTTTTATGATGGTTAGTTTGATTAAAATGCATTATTATCAAAAGATAGACGTATAATTATTGAGCATAGTAAATGCTTCTTTGAAATCACCCTGAAATTTGTTGACCAATTTCGCCGAAATACTTATATTTATAGTGTAACTCCCACGGTACCTGGAGGGGTTTACAGACTATCAAAGCTATTGGTCAGTTATGAGCTTTACTAACTTCATAGCCTGCTTACAGCAGTATAGTAGATAGCACGCACAGATTATCGAACCGAGCGTCAATAATGGAATTTTTCCCAGGTGCTACTTGATAGCTACCATTGAGGCGCTGCGGCGAGCAACTTAAGAGCCAATTGTTGTTCTATGGGTTGAGAAAAGAGATATCCTTGAGCAAAATTACAGTTTAAACTTCTCAATTGGGCTAACTGTTCTTGTGTTTCGACACCTTCAGCGATCGCACTCATTCCCATTGAGTTGGCAATACCAATCATTGCTGGTACTAGCCCCATATTCTCTTTGTTCTCCTGCATACGTTTGACAAAAGATTTATCAATTTTGAGTGCATTTAAAGGAAAGCTATGCAGATAACTCAAAGAAGAATATCCCGTACCAAAGTCATCCATAATCAACTTGATTTTTCGCTGTTTTAGTTGTTGAAGAATTATTTTAATCGCATTAGTATTTTCCATAATTACACTTTCTGTAATTTCTAATTCTAAATATGCAGGGTTTATGTTATTTTCATAAATTATTCGGTCAATTTGTTCTACAAAATTGGGCTGTAAAAATAACCTTGCACTCAAATTGACACTCATAGTTAGGGGTTCTGGGATCACTGGATGATGTTGCCAGATGCTTAATTGATGACAAGCTGACTGTAATACCCAAGTATTGATGGCATTAATCAAACCTGTTTCTTCTGCCACAGGAATAAATTCTGTGGGAGAAACCAGACCCCGAATCGGATGTCGCCAGCGCACCAAGGCTTCAAATCCAGAAATTCTGCCTGTAGTCAGTGAAACAATTGGCTGATAGTAAACCAGGAATTCTTGCCTTTCAACAGCCCTCCGCAGGTCATTTTCTAACTCTAAAAGCTGAATAGCTTCCTGATGCATTGTTGGATTGAAAACGTGATATTTGGCTCTTCCTTGAGCCTTAGCCCGATACATTGCCGTATCAGCATCCCGCAGCAAATACTCTGGGCGATCATAATCTTTATTGCCCCAACTAATACCAATACTGGCATTCATAAATACTTCATATCTTGACAGTTTAAAAGCAAGTGATAGCTGTTGTAGAATCCTTTCGGCAACTTGAGTTGCAATGTTGATATCTGTGATATTTTCGAGGAGAATTCCAAATTCGTCACCGCCCAATCGTGCTAGACTATCGATAGGTATCAGACATGCTTGCAGGCGACGAGCGATAGCTATTAGCAATTCATCACCCACCAGATGACCAAGAGAATCATTGACAACTTTGAAGCGATCGCAGTCTAAAAAAAGTACCGCAAACTGATAATTAGATTCTTGCTTCGCCCGATTTAGAGAATTTTCTAATCGCCTGATAAACAAAACTCGGTTTGGTAATCCCGTCAGAGAATCATGAAGTGCTATATCTAGCAGTTGACTTTGCAATTTCTGGCGAGAATTTATTTCTTTTTGAAGTTTTTGTAGAGCTTTTTCTAGCTCACCAGTCCGTTGTTTTACCCGATGTTCCAGTTCGATATTTAGTTTCAATATTTCTAATCGCGCCGATCTCAATGCCAGTTGATTTTGCACGCGCACTAAAACTTCTTGAAACTCAAAAGGTTTGGTGATGTAGTCTACACCACCTACTTTAAAAGCTTTAACTTTGTCAAAAACATCATCTAAAGCGCTAATAAAAATTACCGGAATATCGGCTGTTAGCTCCCAAGCTTTAAAGGTCTGACAAATCTCATAGCCATCCACTTCTGGCATCATAATATCAAGTAGAATCAAATCCGGTAATAATGTTTGAGTTGCTGTCAGTGCCATTTGCCAGTTCAAGGCTTTACGAACGTTATACCCTTCCCTTGTCAATATGGAGGATAAAACCCGGAGGTTGTCTGCCATATCGTCAATGATCAAAATATCTTTTTTATCAGGGTCTAAATGCTCGTAATTCATTCTACGTTTGTTTTAGTCAATTCCATGATTTTCTCAAACTGGTAGTTATTTGCTAAATCCCTGAGAACTTGAAAAAGTTGACCATTATCTGATGGAATTTGCTTGAGTAACTCTAAAATCAGTTCATCGCTACAGCTGGCTGCGGCATAATGAATCTGTTGGAGCCACTCAGGCGACATTTGTGATAAATGGCTCAGGAGTTCGGCAATACTGACAAAAATCTGTGTAGCTTGATCGACAACTGCTATGTTTGTAGTTTCTACTTGATTGGTATTTAAACCCAGATGTTGGCTCAGTTTTTCCAATAATACTTCCTGTGTGAATGGCTTGCGAATAAAATCATCGCAGCCAATGGACAAAATTTTCTGGCGTTCTTCCTCAAAGGCGCTAGCAGTTAGGGCAATAATGATCGTGTCTGTATTGGAGCAATCTTGCGTTACTTTAGAGAAGTCGCAAGGGGAAGTCAAGACTGTTCGCGATCGCAAAGTAGACTCACCAAAAGCATCATTTCCCATGACACCAGTTGTTTCTGGTGTGGGAGACGCTTTTTGTACAACTTTGAGAACCTCGCAGTCGCCTGAATCGGGTAACCCTCCTTCAAGGCACTGGCTCCCCGATGATGCCAGTTGTTTCAATTTTGGGAATTTCCGCAACCTATTGGCTGCCCCATGCCCTATTTGTATTTGTTTAGCTTTAATCATTCTTGTGGCTTCGTAACCGTCCATGATTGGCATTCGCATATCCATAAAAATCAAGTGTGGTTGCCAAGATTCCCAATTAGCAACTGCTTCAACACCATCTGTAGCTTCCTTAACCTCAAAGCCTAGAGATGTGAGAATTTTAACTAGCAACAGACGGCTTTCTTTAGAATCGTCAACGACTAAGATGCGGTATGCTTTTTCGGTAGGTGCTAAAGCTAAAATTTGGGATTTAATTTGGTTTGTCGGGATTTCTCTGGGGCAAGTTAGAGCAATCTGAACATCAAAGGCAAATTTACTACCGACACCAGGCATACTGCTGACAGTAATATCTCCTCCCATCAGTTGCACGTATTTACGGCTAATCGCCAAACCCAGTCCCGTACCTTGTTGCGATTTCCTACCGATTTCGGTTTGCTCAAAAGCCTCAAACAGCAAGTCAATTTCTTGTGGGGTAATACCACAGCCAGTATCTTGTATTTCGAAGAAGAGATGAGGGGGATAAAGGGGAATTCGCTCTCCCTGCTCCCCTGCTTCGCCAGTTCCCAGTCTCACCCTTAGTGTCACTTTTCCCGTATCAGTAAATTTGATGGCATTTCCCAAAAGGTTGATCAAAACTTGACACAGTTTATTTTCGTCCGTTTCTATATATTTAGGAATGTCTTGTGCATATTCAAATAGCAATTCTAAATTTTTAGATGCAGCCCGAAAGTGCAACATTTCCTCTAAGTTTTTCAATAGATGAATTAAGTCAAAGCTACTGAGATTTAATGTAATTCTGCCAGCTTCGATTTTGGACATTTCTAGAATGTCGTTAATTAAGTTGAGTAGATGTTCACCAGCACGATTAATAATTGCCAAGTTTTCTTGATGTTCACCAGATAGCGAATAATCTCGGCTCATAACTTGGGTGAAACCAAGAATGGCGTTGAGTGGGGTACGCAGTTCGTGGCTCATGTTAGCGAGGAATTCGCTTTTAGCAAGGTTGGCGGCAGCACTTCGCGCGGCTTCCCGAACGGCTGCTTGTTGTTCCTGTGCGGCGATTTTTTGCGATTGAATCAGTTCTTCTTGGGTGGTTTGCAGTTGCTCGATAACTTGCTGAAACTCTTCAGTCCGTTTTTTTACTTGAGCCTCTAAGGTGCGATTGTATTCTGCTAATAACTTTTCTGTTTGTTTGCGTTGGGTGATATCAAAAAATGTAGCGATCGCAAAAGCAATATTTCCCGATTCATCATAGATTGGCTTTGCCAAAACTTCAATGGGAATAATCGTGTTACAATAGCGAATTTCCATATCATCAATCCTGGCACTTTCCCCAAGCAATGCTCTCAAAATCGGCAGGCGATCGCTGGGGTAAAGTTGATCTGTCCCGGCAAGGTAAGCTTGATATACCTCTGACAATTGTTCGCCAGTTACTTCTGCATAGACGCGTAGTGGCTTGTCGTTAGACATCGCTCCTTGACCAAGAATTTGCTGCCCAATTTGATTTGTATAATAAGGTTCACCTTCAGCATCTATGATAAATACACCTACCGGCATGGCTTCTAAAAATTGATTCAGCCGACTTTGACTGTGAGATAACGCCTCATTTAAGACTTGCATCTGAGCATTCTTTGCTGACAAAGCACTAAAGGATGATTGGAGTTGCTTTGCCATAGTTTCAAATGACTTGGCTAGTTCCCCCAATTCATCGGAACGCTGAATTTCTGGTGTTTGCTCCCATTCACCTTGAGCAATTTTCTTAGCTGATATGTTTAATTGTAAAATCGGCTGAATTACCCAGCGAGCAGTCAAAATTCCAATTATTGCAGCTACTAAAAAAGCAACTATGCACAGCAAAATAGTCATGCGGGTGTTAGCGTTAATTTCCTCCATAAATACGCTTTCGGGAATCACCGCCAGGATTAGCCAATCTAAACCCAGTTCATCCCTCCAACTTTTTACCTGCACAAAATAACGCACTCCATCGGCGGTAAAGTTTAGCTGTTGCTTCCCCACCATGAACTCAAGATTGCCAAAGCGTTTGATCAAAGACTCAGTTGTGAGTCTAATTAAATAATTTTGACTATCTAATGCTGATCGACGTTTTATTTGACCATTAATGATGGTATATGGTGGCTCGGTAGTAGAAGAAGCCACTATTAAGCCGGAGCGCTCTAAAATAAAAGTTTTACCCGATTTTCCGGTGTTTAAGTTGGCTAAAAAGTTGCTGATTTGTGACAAGATCAAATCAACACTAATAACTCCAACTAGTTGATTTTTTTTATCGTAAACAGGAAAGCTGGAAGATATAGATAAAACTTCTGGTTTATCTTCCCATTGATAAATTTGGCTCCAAACGGGTTTGCCTGCCTTAACTGCATCTGCATACCATGCCTCTACACGAGGATCGTAATTTTTGACTTGCTGAAGCTGGCGGCGATTCCCATTCAGGTCTGTATTGTAAACATAAAGTTTCCCAATACCATGCTTTTCAGTAACTTCATTAATCAATAGTTTGCCATTATTTAGACGTTCAATACCGATAAATTCACCTTTGGGGTTGGCAAAGCTGTTGTAGCCAACATTGAAAACCCGCATTTGTTTCCAAAAGTAATTTCCAGTGGTTAGAAAGTCAGAAAGGTTGAGCAAACCTAGATCAATTGCATCTAAGTTGATTTGATTGATTTGCTTGGGAGTTGTCAAATAGCTATCAAGATGCTGTTCAATGCGATCGCAAATTTCATTTTCTAATAGAGTCGCAAGCTCCTTAACCGCTTTTTGGCCATTTTGATACGAAAGATAGCCCACAAGTCCTACCGCCCCAAAAATTTGCAATATAAAGGGCACAATCAGAACATACCTCAGGGGCATATTGGCATAAAATTTGCCAACCAAGCAATTAATAGATTTGAAAGGGTGAAGTTTGGATAACATTGTTGTTTAATTCTTCCCCAGCATCTACTAGGGGCATTTTTGCCATACGAGCTACATTTAATCGCAGCATAATTACGGTGGATAATTGGCTTTGGCTATGGCAAATTTTATTTTTTTGTATAAAAAAGCACGAAGCTTTGATATTTATTTTACTAGCTAAGTCCCTCCAATGCCTATTTTTTAAACTTTGCGACGCCGATAGCGTAGCGGTAGCGAGTCCGCGTACTTGTAAAAGTTGCAAGCTACGCTTTTAGCGTCTCGTAGAGAGCGTCATAGCCCGTTGTAGACATCGCACCTGAATTTACTCACTTTTATCTGGTAATGTATCAACACATTTCCTCGGATAAACAGAAATTTCACTGATAAGCTACAGTATGCCATTCTAAAATTCAGGTCGCCATTAGCACCCCATCCTAAACTTAATTTTTAATTGCTGATGTCTTGATTTTCCGGTCTCAAAACCTCTGGACTTGTACAAAAACTTATATTTAAGTACAACAATTTTAAAATTTTCATACAAATACATAGTAAAAACAAAAAAATCCAAGAAAATTTACTTAGGATTTTTTATTTTAAAGAAATGTTAATTTTATTATGAAAGTATGTCAATTTCATCGCCAATTTGTAAAATTTTTCCGGCTGACGATGGGGATAATTCTGTATTAACACTCAATCTATAAAAGTGATTAAAAGGCGATGAAGCAACCCAATTTGGTAAAGTTGCTTGTCGCTGGGTTGCAAAGATTTTTTGAAAGTTTGGGTAAGCTTCCCCTAAGTAAGAATTGCGTGTTGGGACTATACAACGCTGACATGGTTTAACCCCAAAAAAGTCCACATCTCCCACTCGAAAGGAGACTAAATCACCTTGTTCACTAAATAGCTGATCTTCCCAAAATGCTGCGACACCATCAATCTCAATGTTGGCACGCATTCGACGGCGTATTTCATCTATATTTAAACCGGGAAACCAAGAAGCTACTTCTGCCAAAGTTGCTGTACTAATTACCGTTGGGCCAGGTGAAGATGTATCGTCAGGAAAGCCCATCAGAGAGTTTTGCCTTAATGTGACAGCAAACCCCAAAAAATCACTCAAAGTTGCTTCTAAAGCTTGCCGTTCTTCATCCAGATGAAAAATTCGTTGTAAGTCGCTATCGGGTATTTGCAACGAGATAGTTCTATTGAAGAGCGCAAATTGCGCCCTTAGTAAATGGATTTTAGCATGACGCTTGCCATTGACAAATCTACCCTGTTCGTCAAAAATGGCAAACTCGCGGTCATGCTGTAGTGCTCCACTAGTAAGAACTCTAGCATTCTCAACTTCAATACCATCCAGTGACTTAACTGGATACAGTAAAATCTTAGCTAGGTAAGGCATCATAGCAATTTTGGATTTTAGATTTTGCGATGACCTCCGGTCGGTCGGAGACCATCGCCTCTGGCGGGTGCTTTGCACCATCGCGTAGCAAGATCCCCATAGGAGTATGCTTAGAGCGAGTCCGCGAACGTCTGGCTCCGCCAAAGGCTAACTGAACTTTTTAAGACAGATTTTGGATTAAAGATTGGCAATTTAGCAGTCTCCAATCTAAAATCTAAATTTTTTTTGTTACTTATCCATTTGATCAATATTGTTTTTGAATTATGGATATACTGGCGATTTATCTATTCCTCCAACATGATTTAGAGGCCAGAAACGAACTACAGCACGTCCAATAATATTCTGGCGGGGAACAACACCCCAGCAGCGGCTATCGTAACTACTGTTACGATTATCACCTAATACTAGGTATGAATCGGCTGGTATAGTCTGAGGTTTTGCCAAAAAAGGTGGCTGTGGCCCTGATTGGCAAACATCAATTACTGTACTCTGCCCAGAACTAAGGTAATTAGCTTCTGGGAGGGGTTTGTTGTTGATATATACTTTGCCATCCCTAAGTTGTATTTTTTCTCCAGGTAAGCCAATTACCCTTTTAATAAAAGCATCATGATATTGTTCTTTCTGTAGTTCTTTTGTTGGCGAAAATACTACAATATCACCCCGCTGCGGGTCAGCAAATTTATACTTCAACTTATCGACAATGATTTTGTCTGCCTCCCACTGGTTTGGCGTACCATGCAGAGTCGGTTCCATCGATCCAGAAGGAATCCAGCGTGCTTCAGCAACAAAGGTACGGATTCCCAGAGCTAGAACAATGCTCAAGACAATTGTTCTACCTAGCTCTGCGATCCAAGAATTATCGGGTTGTTGACTAGAGTTGTTATCAGACACTTGATTTTGCATGAAATTACTTAACGGAAGGAAAGATGTAGGTAATTAACTCGCCTAGTGAGACTTTATCTGTTAATCTTAACGGGAAAATTTTAATTTCCTAGTCATGTTCCCATCTTGACTACTAATTTTAGATTGTGGATTTGACAGAGTTCTTTATAAATTAAAAATAAACTTTTTTTTAACGCGCGGCAAAAATTGGTTACTCTGAGCGCGAATAAGTTTAACCTAAAAGTATAGTTCTCTGTAATACATAGCTCCCTGTCTGAACAAAGTTAACCCTATGTCATCTCCACAAATTTTACTGATTCGCCGTGCTCGCATAATCCTACCCAATGGTGAACTGATGATTGGGGATGTGTTGACGCGCGATCGCCAAATAGTCGAAGTTGCGCCAGAAATCTCCGAAACAGCACTAGCCACTGAAATTGACGCAGAAGGGTTAACTTTGTTGCCAGGAGTTATCGATCCGCAGGTACATTTCCGGGAACCTGGACTAGAACACAAGGAAGATTTATTTACCGCTAGCTGTGCCTGTGCTAAAGGCGGAGTCACTTCCTTTTTAGAAATGCCCAATACGCGCCCCCTAACAACGACACAGCAGGCTTTAGACGACAAGCTACAACGGGCCTCACAAAAGTCCTTGGTTAATTATGGGTTTTTTATTGGGGCAACAGCAGAGAATCTACCAGATTTGCTTTTAGCAAAGCCAACACCAGGAATTAAGATTTTCATGGGGTCGATGCATGGTCAGTTGCTAGTTGATGGCGAAACAGCCCTCTCTGCGATATTTGCCAAAGGCGATCGCTTGATTGCCGTTCATGCCGAAGATCAAGCTAGAATCAACCAACGCCGCCAAGAATTTGCCAATATTCACGATCCAGCTGTTCACTCGCAAATTCAAGATAATCAAGCGGCATTGCTGGCAACCCAACTGGCATTAAAACTTTCTCAAAAATATCACCGTCGTCTGCATATTTTGCACATGTCAACTGCCGAAGAAGCAGATTTGCTGCGTCAGGAGAAACCTAGCTGGGTAACAGCAGAGGTAACACCACAGCATTTGTTGTTGAATACCAGTGCTTATGAGCAGATCGGTACTTTGGCACAGATGAATCCACCTTTGCGATCGCCCCACGATAACGAAGTTCTCTGGCAAGCTTTGCGCGATGGCGTGATTGATTTCATCGCTACAGATCACGCACCGCACACCTTAGAAGAAAAAGCTCAAGAATATCCTAATAGTCCTTCGGGAATGCCTGGGGTAGAAACTTCCCTAGCTTTGATGTTAACTGCGGCGATGGAAGGAAAGTGTACTATTGCCCAAGTTGTGAACTGGATGTCAAAAAATGTAGCTGTGGCTTATGGTATTCCCAATAAAGGAGCGATCGCACCTGGTTATGATGCCGATTTAGTGCTTGTAGATTTAAACACATACCGTCCAGTTCGGCGCGAAGAACTCTTAACCAAATGCCGTTGGAGTCCCTTTGAAGGCTGGAACCTTACCGGCTGGGCTACAACCACTATTGTTGGTGGTGAAATAGTTTTTGACAAAGGCCAGGTAAATACGCAAGTGCGGGGTCAAGCTTTAACTTTCTTATAGCAAATATTTATTTAAGCTTACGTAGTAGACAAAGAATTATACATCAAAGCCATACTTGAACTGGCAAGATTTTCATCTATCTAGAGTCAAGACTAGACCAATGCGGTTTGGTTAAAGCTAAAAGACGAAAATCCTTGTTTTTCCTCCTTTACCCTTTGAATCAAAGGGTATTGACTTGTCGCTGTATCAGAAATTGCAACTTGAAACCCTGAATTTATTTATAAGTGTTTCAAGTCAAATCTTCAATAACTATTGCCTTCGCGCTATAAGATGACCTGTCCTTGGCACGGCAGTTGCTATAACGGATAGCGGCAGAGTTAGCGAGTAATCGAGTGTTGGCAACTTCTGTAACGCACTGCCTCGTCCTTGGCGGTTCGTTAAATCTTCCAGGCGGATAAGGTAGGTATTGGAACAAATCTCATGATGCTTGACCTTCATCCAAGTCATGTATTTCCCAGAAACTATGCCCGGAAATATAACCATAGAAATTATCAAGGAGAATTGCTATGACCTTCAAAATTTTAGCTTTAGACGGTGGCGGTATTCGTGGAATCGTCGCAGCACGAATACTTCAACAAGTAGAACAAGAAATTAGAAATCACGGGAAAGGAAACTTTTTACACGAGTACTTTGACTTGGTTGCTGGCACTTCTACTGGTTCAATATTAGCAGGAGGTATTGCTATAGGGAAGGAGAGTAATGAACTCATTGAACTGTATCAAGATAGAGGTAAAGATATATTCCCGCTGGATAGAAAAGAGCGCTATAAAAACTTTCCGTCTATCATCAAATCAATTATTGATGTATTTTCAGGATCTAAATATTCTCATGATGGAATTATTAGCGTCCTCAAAGATGCTTATAAATCCACAAGAATAAAGGATATTGAAAAACCTATTCTCTTGATTCTTGCTTACGATACGTTATATCGAAATACAACCTTTTTTACAAATTGTCATCCCGATTTAGGAGACAGATGGTACGATGACTGTTATTTATGGGAGATATGTACCGCTTCTGCCTCAGCTCCTACTTTTTTTCCACCATATAAATTAGAACCTGTAGATAAAGAAAAATTTGGATATTGGGAATTTCCACACATTGATGGAGGAATTTCTGCTAACAACCCTGCTCTGGCAGCTTTGAGTCTAGTGATGAGGATCAGTCAGTCTTCAGTCTCTCCAACAATTAAGCAAAAATATAAACTGGATAATCTGCGATTGGAAGATATTTCTATTCTTTCTATTGGCACCGGTCAAACTGGTGAACCATTTCAATATAAGCAAATAAGCAAATGGAGAGGCTTAGATTGGGTACAAAATCTTACTAATATCTTTATGGAACCTACATCTGAGATTGATAGTACAATTTGCCGACAAATCATGGGTGGATATGATTCTAAGCGTTACTTGCGTCTTCAGTTTGACTTAAATGAGACATTTAAACCCAAGCCAAAAGAGACTTATAAAGATCCTCGTATTGTATTACCTCCAGAAGATCGAAAAAACCGATTTACAGGAGAAAAGGTTAGTGAAGAAATAGATAACACTAATTCCGAGATTCTTCAACAGTTAATCGATACTACCTCTGCATTCATTGATCAAGGTCTTACGTACTATACCAGAGACGACTCCGGTTCTCCGATAAAAAAGGCGATCGCCTCTTTTATTAAAGATAACTAGTGCATCCACGTAGACATATTAATGTCAACTAATATAGGATAAAACATCTCGTATTTCTACAGAATTATCGTAGAAATACGAGATGTTTTATTTAAATTTATTAATCTCAGTATTAATTACAGATGTGAATAGAAGAACTTATTGCTAATTAAAATTATTTAAATTAATTTTCAAATATTTGATAAATCAGTATTTTTGTGTATATATTGTGACCTTGCATTGGGTATATTAAATATAAGGAAAAGTTAGACAACTTCTACAAAACTTGATGTTGTTTAACTTTCTTCTAATAGCTTTGGCTGCTAAGTAATCCAGACTTGTTCTCTTAATGACAGTAGAGAACTAATCGGGCAAAATTAAGCTGACTAAGTTTTGTGAAAACTCTCATTTAACCCAACAACAGTTTACATTTTCTTAATTTATACACCATCCAAATCAGTTTTTATAACTGATTATTGCAGGAATAAAGCTGCTGTTACAGAATTTTTCATTTATTTTGGGTTGAGATAACAATGTTAGTGATTTACAGTGGTGAGCGTGGTAGTGGCAGATAGAACGAGTGTGGAATTCTCCCTCGACTGTTTGCAGAAATTTTCTAGTGTTGTGCTCAAGAAAGTGACATTTCTCGGATTTCACGCGGGAGATGAGCTGAAATCGCGGCAATGACCAAATAATTACTAATTCGTAATTCGTAATTTAATTGAAGGATACAGAGGAACTTGATTAATCATTACGAATTATTTTGGCTTCGTTAATGACACAATTGAATGGTAAGAGTTCGACTTGACGAGCGCCCTCATGCCCATAAGTCAAACTCACGCTTAGATAACTATCTGGCTTGTAGGGCAATCGTTCCGCCCATTCAATTGCCACAATTCCTGGTATCACCTCAAAACCTTCCCAGTAACTTTCTAAATTTAGGGCTGCAACTTCTTGTGGTTCTAAGCGATATAAATCTAGGTGGTAAAGGGGAAAACGTCCTTCCGTGTACTCATTAATCAGCGTGAAAGTCGGACTGACAATAGGTTCAGTGATTCCCAAACCCTTGCCAATACCTTGAACTAGGGTAGTTTTACCAGATCCTAAATCACCTTCTAGTAAAATTACACTTCCAGGAGTCAGGGATTCACCGAGAGCAATACCTAAGCGTAGCGTCGCCTCTGTATCTGCAAGAAACATTTTCATAAGCTGTTATGCATTTAATTTGTACATTTACCTAATGACTGATGACTGTTAACCATCAACAGTTAACGACCATCAAGAGTGTTTATATACTTTAGACGCGCATCAGCTTAATTAGTCATTAGTCTAATCAAAGGACAAATGACTAATTTTCATCTTAAATGATGACCTCTACCGTACCACCGCAACAAAACTCGTGCTAGTTTCTGCGGATTATGACGGACACAACCAGTTTCATCTTCATACAAAACATTAGCTGGAACAATTCTTCGCCCTAGCTGAGTTACGGCTTCTCTATCCAAAAAAACAGGATGGGAGTTTTGTTGGGCGTAGCGCATAAGTGATTGTTCCGAGGGGGATTTTTTGTGTATTAGTACAGCATCGAATAGCCGTCTTTGCCCACAAGCAGCATCAATTGCTCTGATATGATCTGCAACAGTGTAGCCTTCAGTTTCTCCTGGTTGAGTCATTATATTGCAGATATAAATACGGGGGGCATCTGTTTGAGCGATCGCATCGGCAATTTCTGGTACTAATAAATTAGGAATTAGGCTTGTATAAAGGCTACCTGGCCCAATAATAATGTAATCAGCTTCTTTAAGTGCCTTAATAGCTGCTGGTACTGCTGGAGGATTGTTGGGAATGCAGCCAATTTTGACAATTTTACCGCCAGCTTTGGGAATGCTAGACTCCCCATCAATGCGGCGACCATCGGCTAATTCTGCCCAGAGGCGGACATCACTGAGAGTTGCTGGTAGTACTTGTCCCCGTACCGCTAGCACTTTGGAACTAGCTGCAACTGCTTGTTCTAAATCTCCAGTAATATCACTCATTGCCGTTAAAAACAAATTGCCGAAACTGTGACCAGTCAACCCATCTCCAGCCCGAAAACGGTATTGAAACAATTCTGTTAATAACTTTTCTTCATCTGCTAATGCAGCCAAACAATTGCGAATATCCCCTGGTGGTAACACTCCAAATTCTTGACGCAACCGCCCAGAAGATCCACCGTCATCGGCTACGGTGACAATAGCAGTAATATTAGCGCTGTAGGTTTTCAGTCCCCTCAACAACGTCGAAAGCCCCGTACCACCACCAATTACCACTATTTTCGGGCCTCGGTACAATCGATGATGGGCCAGTAAGACATCGATGAGTTCTTCTCCGCCTTCTGCTCTTAGTACCTTAGTAATTGAGCCTACGGTGCGAGTTTGCCCCCAAAGCACTAACAGCAAGCCGCCAAGTAGCACCAAAGGGCCACTGATATAGTTGGGTAAGATGTTGGTGATTACTCCCAGGAAACCTCTAACCAACTCGAACATCCAAAAAATTGGGGTCAGCTTAATCCAGATAGCTAACCCCAAACTCGCCAGCAGTACACCCCCAATACTGATCAATAACCAACGTTTTACCGATAGTCCAGGGGATAACCATTTGAACCACTGGTTAACCCGATAGGAAGTACGAGAACGCGACTGCTTTTGCAGGGCGTTGAGGGCTTGTCTAAGAAAACCAATTGACATACCTAATTTGGAGCAGTGCTACAAACAATAATTAACAGAAAATGTACACCACTTGGTTTAAAACACTAGGCGTGAAACTATTATATTTGTCAATCCCATTAGACTAAGAGCAAGTGGTCAAGATTGCCAGTATTCCTAGTTAAACAATACCCTGGCTTGGTAAAAGTGAATTTAATGGAAAAACGAATTTTAGGATTAGATCCAGGACTGGCAACTTTAGGATTTGGAGTAATTACCTGTACACAAGTTCTCAACAAGGTACAAGAAACTACAGTAAATATGCTGGATTTTGGGGTAATAAAAACGTCAGCAGATGTAGAAATGGGACAGCGCCTATGTACCTTATTCGATGATTTACACACCGTGATGGAGGAATTTAAACCAGATTTAGTGGCGATCGAGAAGCTATTCTTCTATCGTATGTCAAGTACAATCCTGGTTGCACAGGCGCGGGGTGTACTCATTTTGGTGTTGGGCCAGCGTCGTCTTCCCTATGTAGAGTTTACTCCTGCTCAAATTAAGCAAGCTTTAACGGGGTATGGCAATGCTGATAAGTTAGATGTGCAAGAGGCGGTAGCGCGGGAGTTGGATTTAGATGAAATTCCTAGGCCGGATGATGCTGCGGATGCTTTAGCGGTGGCTTTGACGGCTTCTTATCAGCTGTAGGGGTACGCTGCCTGTCCTGTGTTTTGGTTTCCATTAATTCGCCTGCACATAGTTAGTGGAGACATTCAAAAGTTAGCGATCGCAATCTTGGATCTCCTGTTTCCATTAATTCCCGCTAAAAGCGAACAAGTCGGGAAACCCGCCGGCTCCCCAACCTACGCCAGTTTTAATTTTTAGCCTTAACCCAAGCGTATTGGACTATAACTAATTAGCCAGACTTGATATTACACGGTATAGTATCTCGCCAGCCTTCGGCACAAGCAAGATACCTTCATCCTCACGGTTAGCCCATTCAGTGGGTCGAATGGTAGCCGGATTGCGATAGTTCAAGTTATGAGCAGCACAGCGTTCAGCAGAAATGCCAGTAGCTAGAGTGACGCAAATCCGCGCTTGTTCTCCTTCTATAGGATCAAAAGTACCCATACCTTTTAAGTGAGTACTATGGGCCAACACTCCACCGGGATAGGCTTGGAATTTATCCCACTGTTTGAGAAAGTAATCCCGCACATGATAGCCAATTTGGGCTAGGATTTCGCCGTGTGTATAGCTAAACTCGGTAATATGAGGAGCATATATAATTACTTCACCTCCGTCAGCTACTACTGGTTCTAGCTTGTACATTCCTTTCGCTGCTGTCCAAATGTCGTCATACATTTGGGGCATTACTGAAAGCACTTGTTTAAAAGGCTGATCTACATATTTAATATGCAGTTTGGCTGATAATTTTGCAGCGGCTTCCCAGGCTGACTCTGGTTTATCTATATAAAGTCCAGCTAGCTGATTCGTTTTGGGTGCAACTACCATCGCCAAACAAAGCTTTGGGGTAGAAATCAGGGTAGCGGCTCGGTTAATTAAGCGCCGAACTGGTGTTATTCCCGGTGTACCAATAATTTCGTAACAGGTGATTAAAGCACCTAACCAGTGTGATACATCAATTACTTCCTGACCACCAATGCCAGGAAAAAAGTATTTATTTCCGCCAGAGAAACCGACAACTTCGTGGGGAAAGACCGGGCCGCAAATCATTAGTAAATCGTACTCTGTTACAAGCTTGTTAATACGCACATCAACTGCCTGATGTAGCATTCCACCGCTAATCTCTGCTATTTCATCTGCTGAAATTACTCCACAAGAAATAAAGGTATTCGGCTCATTCCAAAGGTGGTTAAAGATGCGAACTTTTTTAAAGGTTGTCTCTCGCTCCTCCTGTGTCACCTCCACCAAGTGATTAATTTGTTCCTGGCTCATAGGATTATGTGTACCCAGAGCGATCAAAAAATCCAGAGCCGCTACCCTTTTACTCAACTCCTGATGAAGCAATCGAAACATTTGGGGGATGGGAGCAGTGCGGGTACCATCTGGAATTAGCACCAGGATACGCTGTCCATCCAACTTCGAATCTGCCAAAGCTTCATGAACTAGCCCGGAAACTTGCTCGTGTGAAAGTGTCCCATTAGTTACAGCCAGTGAATACATAATTAAACTCCACTGTAGATACTAAACCCACCATCTACTGGCACAACTACCCCGTTGACGAAACTAGAACCAGAACTGCATAACCAGATTAAGGTGCTGAGTAATTCATCTGGTTTTCCAAAACGTCCGGCGGGGGTATGGTCGATAATTTTTTGCCCGCGAACGGTCAAACTGCCATCTGCATTGAGGAGTAAATCTCGATTTTGTTCTCCAATAAAGAAACCTGGTGCGATCGCATTTACTCGCAGTCCATCTCCATACTTTTGGGCAAGTTCTACCGCTAACCAACGAGTAAAGTTATCTATCCCCGCTTTAGCGGCTGAGTAGCCAACCACGCGGCTGATCACCCGAATTGCAGACATAGAAGAAATATTCACAATACAACCGTAGGGCTGATTTCTTTCGACCATTGCTTGACCAAAAACTTGGCTGGGTAGTAGAGTACCGAGTAAGTTTAGGCTAACTACTTCCTCAAAAGCTGAGTGTGGCATATCAAAAATAGTGGCATTAGGGGTAATTGTGGCAGCAGGAATATTACCGCCGGCCATGTTTACCAAGATGTCTATCTGATCCCAACGCTGTATAATAGTTTCCCTAGCTATTTCTAATTGGGAGCGATCGCTAACATCTGCAAGCACAGCCATACTTTCTCCACCGTTAGCGGTAATCTCAGCCACTACTGCACCCGTTCGTGCTTCATTGCGACCCAGAACCGCTACTCGCGCTCCAGCAAGGGCCAAACCCCGTGCCATAGCCCCACCAAGCACACCAGAACCGCCTGTGATGACTGCTACCTGCTCTTTTAGGCTAAAAAGTTTATTTAAAATATAGTCTGACATCTTATTTCAATTCGTAATTCGTAATTCGTAATTCGTAATTAAAAAAATCAATATTAGGACTAGCCCTTTCAAGGTGGGTAAAAAGTTTGGTTAATAAATTCCTGTTTGAGCTATTTACTCTGTGTCCTCTGCGCCTCTGTGGTTAAATAAATTACTTTTAAACCGCAGAGGCACGAGAACACAGAGAAAAAACAATCTTATTTTATGAGCCACGTTGAAAGAGCTAATTCTAATAGCTTGATTTGGGAGAATTAGTATTAGTCCAATTTGTAAGCAACCTTAGCGAGGTCGTAAGCTAAAGCGCGGGCCATATCATACCCTTCCTCTTCCTCAACCAATCCTCGTGTTACCAATCCAGCTAACCAATTACAAGCTACCCGCCGCCAAACTGTATGACGAGCCGGAATAGAAACGAAAGCGCGGGTATCATCATTAAACCCAGCAGTATTATAAAGTCCAGCAGTTTCCATTACCTGATTAAAGTAGCGTTCCATGCCATTTACGCTGTCATGAAACCACCAAGGCGGGCCAAGCAATATAGTGGGATAATGACCGGCTAGCGGAGCCAATTCTCGGCTGTAAGTACTTTCGTCCATGCCAAAAAGAATTAAGCTAAAGCGCCGCTCATTTCCATAGGCTGACAACAACGGACGCAGATTTTGAGTCCATTCTATTTTTAGCGGAATATCAGCACCTTTATCAGATCCAAATGTCTCAAATAGAGCCGGATTATGGTTACGCATAACACCACAATGCATTTGCATTACTAAGCCATCTTCCACACTCATCCGAGCCATTTCCATGAACATATGACCAGTAAAATTTTCGACATCACCTGGATTCAGCTTGCCGATTAATGCTCTAGCAAAGATAGCTTCTGCTTCTTGGTCAGAAAGGCGTGTGGTATAAGGTGTAGCTGCACCTTGATCGGTAGCTGTCGCGCCCATTTTTTTAAAGAAAGCCCGACGTTCTTCTAAAGCTTGCACAAAAGTAGCGTAAGTGCTAATTTCTTTACCTACAGTGCTTTCCAATTTAGTAAGATTTTCGCGCCAATCAGGAGTATCCAGGTTAACTACTGCATCTGGTCGAAAAGTTGGTCTGATTTGAGTAAAACCTTCTGCGTGGAGCGATCGCTGATTCTCTAGGGTATCACTGGCTGCATCGGTAGTACAAAGCACTTCGATGTTAAAGCGTTTGAATAAAGCACGAGGGGAAAACTCAGGCAAAGCTAACAGACGTTCCAGGTAATCATAGATATATCCAGCACTGCGAGAATTTAAAGGTTCATCTACGCCAAAGACGTTAGTTAGTTCGTCTTTCAGCCACAACCCAGACGGAGTACCCTGGAATAGATAAAAATGTTCGGCGAACAATTGCCAGATTTTACGATGGTCGGTTTCTGCCGGTGAACCATCACTAGTAGGTATGCCCAAAGCTTGCAGAGGTATGCCTCGACTATAAAGCATTCGCAAAAGGTAATGGTCAGGGATAATAAATAATTCGGTCGGTGAACCAAAACGGGCTGCGGGATTAGCTAACAAGGCTGGATCTACATGGCCGTGTGGACACACCAAGGGTAGCGCAGATATGCTGTCAAAAAATTGGTGAGCTAGTCGTCTTTGAACTGGTTCTGGAGAAAAGCAGCGATCGGGAGATAAAGCCAGTTTTTTAGTTAACATAATTTTTGTTTTGTTAAAATTTTTTCAAATTAATTGCGGTTATTGATTACACAATACAGTTGTAGAGACGCGATTTATCGCGTCTTGAAAGACCAATCATCTACACTAATAACCCTTAATCCAAGCGTATTGATTTATTACAGAGCTTTTCAACAGAAACGATTAATCGCGTCTCTACCTACTCCCCATCTCAGTTGTTATATTAGTACCTGAAAATTACTATAATGCTGCGGTACTACCACGCTGTAATAGAAAAGGAGATAAAACGCGGTTTTTGACAGTTTTTCCTTCTAATAAATCGAGTAACATTTGCATGGCTATGCCACCAATTTCTAACATTGGCTGGCTGACTGTCGTCAGTGGCGGAGTAACGTAACTACCCAAAGCAATACCATCAAATCCAACTAGGCTTAAACTTCGCGGTACTAAAATACCTAGTTCTTGGCAGCCTAAAAGCGCACCAACTGCCACCATGTCGTTGTAACAAAAGATGCCTGTTACCTCAGCAGTCAATAGTTTAGATAGCATCTGCTGTCCGGTAGTAACATCGCTTGTTCTGGTATCATCTTCGTCACTAATTGCAACCCAATCAGGATTTTGTGGTAGACCAGCTTCCGCAAGGGCCATTTGATATCCTTCTAGGCGCTGCTGATTCGATCTGCTGCGATCGCCTACACCTAGATAACCAATGGCGGTGTGTCCCAGACTTATTAGATGTTCTGTGGCTAATCTAGCACCTAAGCGATCGTCTATTGCCACTGAGTGAAATATTTCAGATTGATCTTCTGTCTGGCTATTAATCAGAACTGTTGGCACAGCAATTTGCGTTAGTTGTTTGGTATGCTGCTTACTAATTCGTGAGTCGGCTACTAAAATCCCGTCTACTCTCCGACGATGAAAACTATCAATAGCAGCTATTTCTTGCTCAAAATTTCGGTGTGAAGCACTTAACAAAACACTCAAGCCTGCGGGTCTGGCTATTTTCTCGATTCCCTCTACTACCTCAGCAAAAAATGGATCTGCTATTGAAGTTACTACTACTCCAATAGTATTAGTGCGTTTATTTTGCAAGCTTTGAGCAATAGCATTAGGCACATAGTTCATCTCCTGCGCCAATTGCTTAATTTCCTCTCGCACTTTAGGGCTGATGAGGGCGTTATCTCTCAAAGCGCGTGAAACTGTGGAGTGAGAAACACCTGCTCTTTGAGCAATATCTTCAATTGAAATTCTTCTTTTATTCATTTTTTATATGAGGTTTTAAAATACCGCACACGTGTGCATAAGTAGTATTATAGAAAATAATCGTTATTTGTCAAGAGATTTTAATACAACTCAGATGTTGCATGGAAAGGAGTCTTGACTTCTGCCTCCATTTCAATAACTTAACTTTTCTTAAGTAAAATATGATTAAGCAGTCAATGATTATTATCGTAATGGGTGTATCAGGTTCTGGCAAAACCACCATAGGAAAATTGTTAGCAGACTCGTTAGAATGGGAGTTTAGCGACGCTGATGCTTTTCACTCGCCAGAGAATGTTGAGAAAATGCGGCGCGGTATCCCTCTGGGTGAAGCTGACAGGATGCCTTGGTTGCAAGATTTGCAAACAGCCATAAAACATTGGCTGCAAGAGAATAAAAATGTAGTGCTGGCGTGTTCGGCTCTAAAGGACAGCTATCGGCAATTTCTGGTATTGGATAGCGATCGCATCAAGCTAGTTTACCTCAAAGGGTCTTATGAGTTGATTCAAATGCGATTGCAAGAGCGTAGCAATCATTACATGAGCGAAAAACTCCTCAACAGCCAGTTTTATACTCTTGAAGAACCATTAAATACCATATCTATGGATGTTGCACAACCACCCCAGGTGATTGTCCAAAACATTAGAACGGCTTTGGGAATTTAGCTTATTGGTTACAACCGGAAGATTAAGATTAATCACGTCTTTAGGAAAACATGAACTTTTGGCAACCAGATTACATCAGATGTAAATCTAAAGAAATTTTAAAAGGAACCACATAAATGTAGTGGTAGGAGAAAACTAGTGTTTCTAAGATTAGCGCAACAACATCAGGAATTCATTCAAGACTTAGTAATGAACCTGCAAGCCTTGACAATTGCACTTGAGCGGCGTGGCTATACTGCATCTTGTTATACATGCGGTGATCAAATGCAGAGTGCTTCATTTATGGTAAGCCTGGGAGAAAAGCACCTGATTCGGTTTTTAGTGTCTGATTACGGGATTACTTGGATGGAGTTATGGGACGATCGCGAATTAGTGAAGTTGGAGGGTGCAGAAGCGGTAAGCCAATTACAAGAGTTGGCTAATATTGTCAAGTATTCTCATGTAATCCAATTGACAAATTAACACTTCTGTGGATGAAGTTGACAAAAAAATTAACTTTGCACAGATGTGTAAAACAAAAGATCAGCTTATATTTATTTAGTACAGCTATGCACACGTGTGTATAGCTGTTTACAAAGTTATCGCTACTGAGAAGGCATCAAAATATCTAAGAATTAGCGATCGCATAAGGGCTTTGTCTTAACTCAAATCTACATGTATCCAAAGACGACAAGAAACTTAACACACGCTTTTGCACACGTGTGCAAAAATAATTTCAATACAAGTTTTGCACACCTGTGCATAAGGTGGAGTGCGAAAGTAGCATTTAACAAATCAATATCGACAAGTAATAAAGTTATGTCTCAAACTCTAAATAATGCCATCGACCAAGCTCAAAACAATCCCTTACATTCTCTAGAAGAATGGGAAGAAGACTTACTTAATCGCTATCCCGATCCGGACAGCATAGTTAAAGAAGGTAAAACCACCGAAGAGTACAGGAATTACGAAACGCCCACTAGAGACACGGTGAAAGAGTTCTATCGGTTAAATCATATCAATCAAACGTATGATTTTGTATTAGAAAAAAAAGAAGAATTTTTGAAGTTGGATAAAAAAGAAATGTCTGTCTGGGATGCATTGGAGTTTTTGAATCAATTGGTTGATGATTCAGATCCTGATACAGACTTAGATCAATTACAGCACCTATTGCAAACATCAGAAGCCATTCGCGCTGATGGTCACCCAGACTGGATGGTACTTACTGGCTTGTTTCACGATATGGGGAAAGTACTTTGCTTATTTGGTGAACCTCAATGGGCTACAGTAGGTGATACCTATCCAGTGGGTTGTGCATTTTCTGATAAGATTGTTTTCTCGGAATTTTTCACAGAAAACCCTGATTACAATAACTCTATATATAACTCCTTATATGGTGTTTACGAGCCGAATTGTGGCTTGAGTAATGTACACATGTCATGGGGACATGATGAGTATGTATATTACATGATGAAAAACTATTTGCCCGAATCTGCATTGTACATCCTCCGCTATCACTCATTTTATCCTCAACATCGTGAAAATGCTTACGAACATTTTATGGATAAACACGATAAAGAAATGTTTAAATGGGTGAAGTTATTCAATCCCTACGATTTGTACTCAAAGAACCCTAATCCTCCAGATTGGCAAAAATTAAAGCCTTACTATAAAGATTTAGTAGCTAAATATTTACCCATAACCTTAAAATTATAACCTTTTGCTAGTAGCAAAAGCAAAGAAGTTAAAAAATACCCTACAGACGCGAACTACTTATCCCATCAGTTATTTCACATCTTGACAACGGCGGTAATGGGGTGAAAATGACTTTTTTGGTATTTCTTATCCCTATAACCAAAGAATTATTCTGATCGAGATATACCAAGATTAGCTCTGGGAACTTAGTATAGCAAATAAGCGCACTTCGCAAGCATATTTGAATAAACTCTGAAAATAAGACAAGAGGGTTTTTATCTATGGCAATTCGCTATATCTTTCTACCTCTAATAGATAGATTTAAAAACAGACATTTCTCTATTATGGGATTAACTTTTCTCAATTCAACTTGAGTTAAATATATTAAGTTTTTTAAAGTCTACATCAGACAAAAATTACTTAATTTTCGCAAATGCTCTAGTAGAAAAAGTTTAACCTACATAGAGATGGAATAGTTTTCTTGGCTTTGTAAAGTTCAATAAACGGGGATCATATTTGCGATAATGCAGGTTAAACTAAAATAATGTAAAAGGAAATACAAATTTCCAAGTTTGATAAAATCATGTTCTACTAGTTCTAGTTAAAAGCTATTTTTAACCCACACACCTCCAAATCTAGTTTCAGGTATGTGATTTTTTGACGTAGTGTAGTGCTTGTAGTTTTGCTTTAAAAACAAAATATTTAAATTAGGCTAATTAATAGCGCTAATTTAAATTAGGTCACATTATAAGACATTTGAGAGGAATTAAAATTTCCAAAACCAGCATTAGTGCTAGGTTATGCCTGAAGTTTTCAGACCTAGCTCATATTGTGATAAATTTGCAAATTTATATTCTACCGACCTTTTTCAAATTTAAATCCGTTGTGAAAAATAGATGAATATGAAGAGAATTTCGCTCATAGTTGGCATACTAGGTTTCGCTGTTATTGGTTGCACAAATAGCGCTCAAAATGACAACACAGCTACTAATACTGGTACTAACACTGCTACCAATACTAGTTTAGAGAGTCAAGCTAATGCTCCAAATAGAAAATTGCAAACAATCGGCATTGCCTTGGGTGACTTGGGCAACCCTTTTTATAATGCAGTGCAGAAAGGGGCTGAAATAGAAGCTAAGACAATCGGGGATAATATCAGAGTTAATGCGGTTTCCAGTGCCTTTGATCTGAACCAACAAACCAACCAAATCGAAAATTTCACTGCTGCGAATACTGACCTAATTATCCTTAGCGCTGTTGACAAAAAAGGAGTTAAACCGGTAATTGACCAAGCAAGGCTTGCAGGTAGAGTTGTCATTGCAGTAGATTCAGCCGTTGATGCAGATGTGGATGCAATGATTAGCTCTAACAATACCCAAGCTGGTGAGGTTGCTTGCCAATATATTGCCGATCGCCTCAAAGGTCAAGGTAGTGTAGTCATCCTCAACGGTACCCCAATGGACTCAATCAATCAGCGAGTGAGTGGCTGCGAGAAGTCATTGTCCAAATATCCTGATATCAAACTCATCTCTAAAGACCAAAACGCCGAAGGGACTAGGGATGGAGGACTAAGAGTCATGAGCGATTTGCTTACCACCTTTCCGAAAATTGATGCCGTTTTTGCCACGAACGATCAAAGCGGTGTTGGTGCAGATTTAGCTGCTAGACAAGCAAGACGCAATGAATTTTTTATTGTTGGGGTTGACGGATCGCCAGATGCAACCCAAGCAATGGAAGACAAAGATGGTGTATTTGCTGCAACTGCTGCTCAAAATCCCGCAGGGATGGCCCAAAAAGCAGTTCAAGTTGGAAATGATATCATCCAGGGCAAAAAACCTGAGTCATCTGAGATTCTGATTCCAGTCAAGTTGGTTACCAGAGATAACCTTAGCAGCTATAAAGGCTGGTAATTTTTAATTCGTAATTCGTAATTCGTAATTCGTAATTACAACACACAGAAAAAGGATTGAGATAGGAGGGTTAGAATATTTCGCCCTGTTTTTCAAATAACATATTGGTTCCAAATTCAGTGTAAGGAAGAATGACTTTGAGGAGATATATGAATGTGAAAAAGATTGCGTTCACCTCTGGTGTTACGCTTCGCGTAATCGCAGCTAGCATATTAGGTATCATCAGTGGTAGTCTTGTCGGCTGTACAAATGGTTCTCCCGATGGCAACACTGCTACTAACACTGATATTAAACCTGCTACCAATACTAGTGCAGAAACTAAAACCGCCACTGGGAATACAAAGTTGCGATCGGTTGGCTTCACCGTTGGCGATCTAAGTAACCCTTTCTTCGTCGTTATGGGACAAGCAGTTGAGGAAGAAGCGAAAAGAATTGGCGGAAAAGATGTCAATGTTAGTACAGCTTCCAGTGCTTATGACCTTAACCAACAAGCCAATCAAATTGAAAATTTGACTGCCGCAAATACTGACATCATTATTTTGAATGCTGCTGACAAAAGTGGAATTAGACCAATAGTTGAAAAAGCCAAACTTGCAGGTAGAATTGTTATTGCCGTAGACACAGGTGCTGAGGGGGGTGTAGATGCCACCATCACTACTAATAATGTCCAAGCTGGAGAAGTTAGTTGCAAATATATTGCTGATCGCCTGAAAGGTAAAGGCAATGTAGTAATAGTTAATGGGCCACCAGTGGACTCGGTAGTTCAGCGAGTTAGTGGCTGCGAAAATGTATTATCCAAATATCCCGATATCAAAATCCTCTCTAAAAACCAGAATGCAGGGGGTAGCCGGGATGGAGGACTTAGAGTTATGACTGATTTACTTACAACCTTTCCGAAAATTGATGCTGTTTTTGCCATTAACGATCCGAGTGGAATTGGCGCAGAACTAGCAGCAAAGCAAGCACAACGTCAAGATTTCTTTATTGTTGGGGTTGATGGTGCACCAGAAGCAATCACTGCGATCGCAGCTAAAGATAGTTTATATGCTGCAACTGCTACTCAAAATCCACGAGGAATGGCCCAAAAAGCAGTTCAGGTTGGCAACGACATCTTAAATGGTAAAAAGCCTAGTAACCCTACCATTCTGATTCCAGTTAAGTTGATCACAAAAGATAATGTCAGCACAGAAAAAGGCTGGTAAATAATAAAAATTGTGAATTTGAAATTACAAATTATGTCTAATCGGAGTTGAGTCTTCCGATGCATTGACAGACTTTTTACACATACCCATGATGTATATATATGCATCTGCGAAAAGTTCTAAATGTTGGAAGACGACGTTGAGAACTTTCCAAGATAGTGGTCGGTTTTAAAACATGGTTTTGTGATGATTTTAATTTCACATCAGGTGTGAGTTTATTGATTGATTTCTAAACTCACAATTGCGAATTTTAAATTGTTTTTAGAGGTTCTGCTCATGACAAAAACTATTGAAACCTCATTTCCTGATGCACCAACCACCGCCCCTGTATTAGAAATGCAAGGGATTACGAAACGATTTCATGGTGTATCTGCACTCCAAAATGTCAATCTCACGATTTATCCGGGAGAAGTTCACGCCCTCATGGGTGAAAACGGAGCAGGTAAAAGCACATTGATGAAAATCCTGGCTGGGGCTTACATTGCCGATGAAGGAGAAATTCGGATCAATGGTCAACCCTTGAAAATTACCGATCCGGCGACAGCACGCAAATCGGGTATTAATCTCATTTATCAAGAACTGAATGTTGCACCTAATTTAACCGTTACCGAAAATATGTTTATGGGTAGCGAGTTGCAGCGAGGTCAGTTTTTAGACCGCAAAGCGATGCAACTGGAAGCAGAGCAAGTGCTGGAAAGCCTGGGAGCCAATTTTACAGCGCAGACTATAGTTGGTACCTTATCGATCGCAGAACAGCAGCAAGTGGAAATTGCCAGGGCGCTGAAAGATAAAAGTCGCGTTTTGGTAATGGATGAGCCAACAGCAGCACTGTCTGACCGCGAGAGTGAGCATTTATTTAAGGTAATTCGCAAATTGCGGAGTGATGGCATTGCCATTATTTACATCAGCCATCGTATGGAAGAAATCTATGCCCTAGCTGACCGGATTAGCGTACTGCGCGATGGTCAATATATTGGCAGTCTCACACGCAGTGAAATTTCCCCACAGCGATTGGTGCAGATGATGGTTGGTCGCTCCATGCAAGACTTTTACGAACATAAACGGCAAACGAACCCTGGCCCAGTCGTACTGGAAGTCAGAAATATGAGTGACGCGCGCAAGAAGGTTGAGCCGGCTAGTTTTGAACTTCATGCTGGAGAAATTCTTGGTTTAGCTGGGCTGGTTGGTGCAGGACGCACAGAACTATCCCGGCTGATTTTTGGTGCTGACCGCAAAGCCAGTGGTGAAGTATTCCTCAATGGGATGAAACTGGAAATTAATACACCTAGTGATGCGATCGCTGCGGGAATTGGTTACGTCCCAGAAGACCGCAAAGATCAAGGTTTATTTCTGGAGATGAGCGCCCGCAAGAATATTGCCATCAACACACTCAAGCAGGATGCCAAAGCTGGAATTGTTAACTGGGGTTCAGTTAATCGGCTGTCAACAGACGCGGTAGAAAACTTTAATATCCGCCTAGCCAATTTGGAAATTAGAGCGCTCGATCTTTCTGGTGGTAATCAGCAGAAGCTACTGCTAGCGCGTTGGTTAGCCATTAAACCGAGAGTACTGATGTTAGATGAGCCGACACGCGGCGTAGATATCGGTGCCAAAAGCGAAATTTACCGAATTATGAGCGAATTGGCAGCACAAGGTGTTGCTATTTTAATGGTTTCCAGCGAACTAGCGGAAATTGTCGGCATGAGCGATCGCGTCTTGGTGATGCGAGAAGGACAACTGGTAGGCGAACTGGACGGCAGTCTTGGTAAAGAAATCACCCAAGAAAAGATTATGCACTATGCAACTGGAGCATCGGAGGTATTAGAATCATGAGTCAGACAGTCAGACCGCCTGCCAATAAATTAGGCAAAAATCCCGTATCCCGGAACCGCAAATCAATTAGCACTCTGCTGGAAGTTGCGGGTATTCTGCCAATCTTAGTAATTATCTGCATCTTATTTGCATTCCTTTCTCCCAACTTCCTCACAGGCGGTAACATCATCAATATCTTGCGTCAGGCATCAATTAATATTGTGCTGGCGACAGGAATGACCTTTGTGATTCTCACCGGAGGTATTGACCTTTCTGTTGGGTCAATATTAGCTGTTTCTGCCGTAGTTGCGTTGCTAGTATCGCTACTGCCGGCTTTGAGTTGGGCGGCCGTGCCTGCTGCGTTGCTAGCAGGATTGCTTTTAGGCTTACTCAACGGCGCTCTCATCACCTTTTTAGATGTGCCACCTTTTATTGTCACGTTGGGTTCACTTACAGCCTTACGAGGTGTTGCCTTCTTGATTGCCAGGGGAACAACGCTGATTAACCGTGACATAAATTTTGCTTGGGTGGGTAATACCTATGTCGGTCCTCTTCCGTGGCTAGTGATAATTGCACTACTGGCTGTAATCGCTAGCTGGTTTGTGCTGCGGCAAACTGTTTTAGGAGTGCAGATATATGCTGTCGGTGGTAACGAGCGGGCAGCGAGATTAACTGGAATTAAAGTTAATCGGGTGTTGCTATTCGTCTATGGTATTAGTGGATTACTGGCAGGTTTAGCAGGAATCATGAGTGCCAGCCGTCTTTATAGTGCTAGTGGCATCTTAGGTCAAGGTTACGAATTAGATGCGATCGCAGCTGTTATTCTAGGTGGAACCAGCTTTACAGGCGGTATTGGTACAATTGGCGGCACACTTCTAGGTGCATTGATCATTGCTATTCTCAACAATGGTTTAACCTTGTTGAACCTGTCTTACTTCTGGCAACTAGTCGTTAAAGGACTAGTAATTATTTTGGCAGTGATGATTGATCGGTTACGCAGACGTTCCAGACGATAAAGGAAACTTGGGACTGGGTATTGGGATTCTACGGTGTACACACAAATCTCTTGACCTGCACCTTTGTTACATCGACCTGCACCTTTGTTACATCGACTTGCACCTTTGTTACATCGACCTGCACCTTTGTTACATCGACCTGCACCTTTATTACATCAACCTGCACCTTTATTACATCGACCTGCACCTTTGTTACATCAATCTGCACCTTTGTTACATCGACCTGCACCTTTGTTGCATCGACCTGCAAAAATTAACCTGCCCTATGTTAAGCAGTAACTTTAAAAGACTTGTGTATACACGGCAGGTATTGGGGACTGAGGGGTGCAGAGAGCCAAATGCCCAATGCCCCATGCCCCATGCCCCATG
>NZ_WBKL01000012.1:0-5596 GCF_015714705.1 Nostoc sp. NZL
GAAAGAGCGATACTCGCCATAATTTTCTCCTAAAGGAATTGTCACAGTTGAGCAGATTTGGCAGCGATTAAGCTGTGTATTGCTTAATCGCTAATTCCAAAAGTTCTACAGAGCAATGTAGCTCAGTAGTCAATTACAAGAAAGTATCAGTGTCGCTATATGACTTGAGGATGTGTGCAGTCAAGCTAGCTCCAAAGGCTAACAATCCGAACTCTTGTCCCTTAATGCCGTAACCTAAAAGTGGCTCTATGCCCTCAGAAACATCGGAAACTTCACTATCACCACCATAAATAGTGATGGAATCAACATTGTTCAGGTCGTTGAGGAAGCTTTCAGAATCTTGGAACAGTTCAGAACCAGTGGTATTTAGTTGCGAAAGAGCGATACTCGCCATAATTTTCTCCTAAAATAATTGTCACAGTTGAGCAGATTTAGCAGCGATTAAGCTGTGTATTGCTTAACTGCTGATTCCATTTTTATTCGTAGTTTTTAGAAAAATCAAGCTTGTAAACCTGATTCGTAAGACATAAATAAATGGGTTACGTCTTTCTTTATGGCTCTATTTTTATTCAAAAAATGTTTTATAAAGGGTAGCATTAAGTTTATTTATATACTCTCTTAACAATAAAGTGTTTTTGGTTTTTCATAATTATGTATTTATGTCATCTATGAAAATTATCGCTGTCCAGATTCCCGAATTATTGAGAATTCGAGAACCTAACTTTTAACGAATGGTCTGAGACTGGGAATGCCGTCCTTGGGGCTGCCGCCTCCTTTGCTGGCGGCAGAGCCGCTTTTGAGTTGCATTTCCAGCCTCTGGCTGGAAACGACATTTGAAAAGGCTTTTAGCTTAAGTTGACACCTATGGGCAGTGCCGTGCCCCTACGGGTGTACCTCACGTAAACGAGAACCGCTATATTTGGAGTTATCTGTTCAATCAGTTGGAAAAATATCTGAATAAAAATCGTGCGCTCTTAATTAATCTAAGAGCGCACGATCCTAATGACTATCAAATTTTTATGATTGTGCACCACCAAGCTGAAGTCGTAAATCTACTATCTGTTGATCTAGCCTAGTTAACCAAGCAGCAACAGTCTCTTCCATATTTTCTGTTGAAAGTATATTAGAAGTATCTACTTCCTCTGTTCTTGATCTTCTTCTTCTTCTTCCACCCTCTATAGTTCTCATTTCCCAAGCAGTTACTTCAGTAAGCAGACTTTCGCCACTACTAGAATGCAGGTCGGATATTATTATCATGACTATTGATGTACCTCACAAAATCTAGTGATATTACTTGATTTAGCCTTAGATAAGATTAAGCTACAAATCCAGACTCCATCACTTTTATTTTGCAATCTAATTTTAAAGATTTAAATTTTTAGGCTTAATTTTCAAGACATAACTAAAGGAGTTTCGTCTGTAAAAGAAATGATTTTATAATATTCTGATATTGCTTGTCTTTCTAAATGAGTAGAGACACGATTGATCGCGTCTCTACTCATTTAGATTGCAATTTGTGATTAATTCTTCGCCTGTGGCTGCGAACCAGGAATGGTTACATCTATTGGTGTCACCTGTGCTGCTAGCTGCGTTAATGGTGGTTGAATAGCGGTTTGATTGCCCACCACTAGAGTCACAAGCTTTTCTGGCTTGAGGTATTCTCGTGCTACCCGTTGCACATCAGCGACGGTGGTGGCGGCGACGGCTTTTTGATAGCGAAACAGGAAATCAGCAGGATAGCCGTAATATTCGTATCGCATCAACCGTGATAAGGTTTGGCTGGGGTCTTGAAAGTTGAATACAAAAGAGTTGAGTGTAGACTCTTTTGCAAAAGCGAGTTCTTTTGCTGTTACTCTTTGAGTTTGGATGCGCTTGATTTCATCTTGTAAGGCTTTGACAAACTGCACGGTAGCATCCGATCGCGTTTGCCCACCAGCAATAAACATGCCAGGATAGTCGAAACGGGGACTCCAGTGGCCATAGACAGAGTAAGCTAAACCTTGACGCGATCGCAATTCATTAAATAAGCGTCCACCAAATCCATTCAACACCCCATTCAATACATCTAGCGCTGCATAATCGGGATTGTCGAACCGTCCGCCTAAATGTCCGATAAGTACACTACTTTGCGTCAGTTGTGGCTGATTGACAAAAAAGACTCCACCTGTATTAGCTGGCAAAACATTTGGTAATTTGGGTTTAGCAATACCTGGGTTGCGCTTCCAGTCACCAAACTTAGCTTGAATGAGCGATCGCATTTTCTTAGAGTCAAAATCTCCCACAATCCCCAAAATCATATTATTGGGGTGGAAATATTGCTGATAAAACTTGAGCAAATCCTCACGCTCAACCTGATCCACCGTTGCATACTCTATGGTGCGAGCATAGGGGCTATCTTTCCCATAGATCAATTTCTTAAATTCTCGACTTGCAATCCCATCTGGATCATCATTGCGACGGGCAATGCCACCCTTAGCCTGTGTCTTAGCCAAGTCTAGCTTTTCTTGAGCAAATACTGGCGATCGCAGCACCTCGGCAAACAGCCCAAACACCGTTTCTAAATCTTCACTCAGTGCGTCAAAGCTAGCACCACCAGAACCTTCACCAATACTAGCTTCAACAGATGCCGCCCGTTGTTCCAACATTTCGTTTAGTTCATCAGCCGAATGCTTCTTAGTTCCCCCAGTCCGCATCACCGCGCCTGTAAAACTAGCTAAACCAACTTTCTGTTGTGGTTCCAAACGATTTCCTGTCCGCACAAAGGCCGTTCCATTCACCAACGGCAATTCGTGATCCTCCATTAAATAGACAACCAAGCCGTTTTGAAGAACAAACCGCTCATACTTGGGTAACTTAATCTCAGGTAGCGATGGCAGCTGCAACTCAGTATGATGCTTTGCCTCAGCCGTCGCCGCCAGAGAAAAATTACAACTTAAAAGTAAACACGTAAAAACAGCAACCAAAGCATAAATCAGCCTCTGACTCTTTTGAATTCCGAATTGTTTACCCTTCACCTTAGACTTCTGCATATCTCTTTACCTTTGCGCCCTTTGCGCCCTTTGCGGTTAGTTTCTCTTATCCTTCTTTCGACAACAACTTACCAATCGTGCGATTTTTCGGTGTAAATGTCTCCTTTGACACCCGCACAATATCAGCCGTCGTCACCGCCGAAATATCATCTAACTGCTTAAACAAATTCCGCCAAGAGCCAGTTTTCACTTCATATTCCAACAATTGTTGAGCCATCCCCATATTTGAATCGAGGGTACGTAACAAACCAGCCCGTGCTTGGGTTTTCACCCGTTCCAAATCAGCCGCCGCTACAGGCTCAGTTTTTAATTTGTCAATTTCTTGGCGCAAAGCCACCGCCAATTCATCAACTGTATGACCAGGAGCCGTGAGAGCATAGAAAAATATCAGGTTTGGGTACTTATCTCCAGGAAATCCACTGTAACCTTGAGCACTTAACGCCAAACGCTGCTTTTCTACCAAAGACTTATACAACCGCGACGTGCGCCCATCACTTAATAAACTGCCAATGATTTCATAAACTGCATTATCTGGATGAGTAATCGCCGGACGATGATAACCTTCTAAATACCAGGGCTGAGAAGGTAGCTGTAAAGTAACTTCCCGTGTTTGTTTTTGTGGCGGTTCCACCGGGATTTGTTCAACAGCTTTGGTTTTTGCTTGAAAGCGGCCAAAATAAGTTTGCGCCAGTTTTTTCACCTCAGCCGGGTTAACATCTCCGACAATGGCAATGGTTAAATTACTTGGTACGTAGTGAGTATCAAAAAACTTTTGGACATCTTCTGGTGTCAGATTACGGATATCTTGGTCATAACCAATCACCGGCCGCCTATATGGATGGGCTTTGTAAGCAGTATCGATAAACTTTTCCACCATCTGTCCAATAGGTGAATTATCTACCCGCATCCGTCGCTCTTCTAAAATTACATCTTTCTCTTTATAAAACTCACGACGAATTACAGGATCGAGAAACCGTTCCGACTCCAGCGACATCCAAAGTTCCAGCTTATTGGCAGGAAAGCTGTACAAATAACGGGTAGCTTCAGTTGAAGTATTGGCATTTAAACCCACGCCTCCCGCTTGTTCGACAATTTGCCCCAATTCGTTTTGCTTGACAAGCTTGGCTGCTTGCAATTCCACTTGCTTAAACTCAGCTTCTAACCGAGCAACCTCATCTTTTTTGCCATCGGCTTTTGCTGTTTTAATTTGGCCATCCAACCGTTCTAAGGTTTCTAATAGAGGTTTTTCTTTTTTGTAGTCTTCTGTACCAATACGCGTCGTCCCTTTAAACGCTAAATGTTCCAGAAAGTGAGCTACACCAGTTTTGCCAT
Source organism: Nostoc sp. NZL (assembly GCF_015714705.1). Classification (NCBI taxonomy): domain Bacteria; kingdom Bacillati; phylum Cyanobacteriota; class Cyanophyceae; order Nostocales; family Nostocaceae; genus Nostoc; species Nostoc sp. NZL. Next base: position 4,362 of record NZ_WBKL01000012.1, read on the forward strand.
CTGGCTCATCCACTCCACCGACATTTGCATAGGTAAGAAAAGAAACTACAGGCGCTTGATGTCGTTCCAAGACAATGAATTTTAAACCATTGTCGAGGCGGAATTCCGTTAACTCCTTGATGACTCGATCCAGATAAGGTTGGATCGAACTTTGAAGTGGTGGAGTTTGAGTTTTTTTAGGTTGCAGAACTCTTTGGGGGAAAGGTACCGTCTGAGTTTGAGCCAGAGCAATTTCTGGCAGCAATCCCCACCAGAAAATGATCAAAGCCAACAAAGCGACAAACAACCGCCGCAATATGACAGATACTTTATCTGACCAATCCAAAATCCCCAATCTAAAATCCAAAATTGACCGACTCATCTGGTTCATAAGCGCAAATTAAGATAAAGTTACACTACCTAAAAAACAGGATACTTAGCAAAAGGACGTTAATGTTGTATTAAGCATGTTAGGCTTTTTGTTCTTGACGTTAGACAATAATGCTACAAATCCTGTTCCGCAAATCTCACCATAACTGTTATGCGAGTTTTTAATTCTTCTCCACCCTCAGAGGCTCAGACACGCACCCGGATTTTACAGGCAGCACAACGCTTGTTTGCTTCTCAAGGATTTGACGGCACTACCACCCGCGACTTGGCACAAGCAGCAGGTGTAGCTGAAGGCACTCTCTTTCGTCATTTTCCCAATAAAAAGGCAATTTTGGTGGAAGTAGCCACGAGTGGATGGGTAGAGATTCTCACAGATTTGTTGACAGAATTAAGTGAGATGGGCAGCTATAAAGCCGTAGCACAGGTGATGCGTCGCCGGATGTGGAACTTCCAAAAAAATGCCGATTTAATGCGCGTTTGTTTTATGGAGGTGCAGTTTCATCCTGACTTGCGCGATCGCATCCAGTTAGAAGTCATTACCAAAATGACTGATGTGGGCGAAGCATTCTTTCAAACAGCTATGGATAAAGGCATTTATCGCAAAATGGATGCCAAGCTAGTTGCCAAAGTCTTCTTGGGAATGTTTGCGATCGCAGGTTTTTCTAACAACACCCTCATAGAACCTGACGCTTCTCCCCAACAAATGCAGGAAATGGCAGAAGGACTCGCTGATATCTTCCTTAATGGTGTTTTAGCCAAAGAGTAAATAGTGGGGCATTGGGCATTGGGCATGGGCAAGAGGACTTGGGGACAAGGAGAAAGACTTGTTTCAAATTCTCTCCCCTTGTCCCCTTGTCCCCTTGTCC
>NZ_WBKL01000061.1:0-26104 GCF_015714705.1 Nostoc sp. NZL
GCTTTCCATACTGCTCGTTCGTTCCTCCCAGTTTTGCTTCAAATACCAGCACTTTTACGCTCAACTTAATTGCGTAATCATAACATGGAATTGCAAGAAACTCAACTATCCCCCTTTCCTCACTGGCTTTCAGTCAGTTATGGTTGTGGAATGTTGAGTTTCTTGCCCTCGATTCATCTCGCCGCCAAATCAGAGATTATGGCGGGAGCCTTCTCTCCGATTTAGGTAAACCAAGGAAATATTTACCCTAAAATTTTCCAATTGAGCTTTGTTCTCCAGAAAATCCAGTTGCATCACCTTCTTTGAGAAATCCACTGTAGGCTTCCATACCGTGTTCACCGATATCTAAACCTTCTAGTTCCTCTTCTTTGGATACTCTAATACCTAAAGTAGCTTTCAGGGCCAGCCAAAAGATACTACTGAGTAAAACAGTGAAACCACCTACTGAGACAACGCCCAGCAACTGAACACCGAACTGTCCAAAGCCACCACCTGCAAATAAACCTTTTGCTGGGCCAAGTGCATCGCCATACCAGGAATAAACACCAGGGCCAACAGACCAAAGACCTACTGCTAGAGTTCCCCAGATACCACAAACTAGGTGAACTGAGGTAGCTCCCACTGGGTCATCAATGCCAAGTTTGTCAAAGAATGTTACAGAGAAAACTACCAGTATTCCAGCAATGAAGCCAATGAGTAAAGAAGCAGGAATACTTACGTAAGCACAAGATGCTGTAATACCAACCAAGCCAGCTAAAATACCATTGATAATCATTGACAGGTCTGGTTTACCTAAGTACAACCAAGCTGTAATGGTGGCGGCAATTCCACCGGCAGCACCAGCCATGTTAGTGGTGACAGCAATGTGACTGATCGCACTAGGATCGGCAGCCATCACAGAACCTGGGTTGAAACCAAACCAGCCCAACCACAGGATTAGACAGCCCAAAGTGGCAATACTCATGTTGTGACCGGGCAAGGCCACAACTTGCCTATCTTGATATTTACCAAGACGGGGCCCAAGAAATGCTGCTCCCATCAAAGCTGCCCAACCACCTACGGAGTGAACCACCGTAGAACCGGCAAAATCCCAAAAGCCTCTGTCTGCTAGCCAACCAGTTCCCCAAATCCAGTGTCCGGTAATGGGATAGGCAATACCTACAAGTAGGAGGCTGAAAATCAGGAAGTCAACAAACTTAATTCGTTCGGCTACTGCACCGGACACGATTGTTGCTGCTGTTCCGGCAAACACTAGCTGGAATAAAAACTTCGCACTTAGGGGTACACCAGTCCAACTAATGGCATCGAAGACACCTTTATAAGCATCTCCTGTAGCCGGACTGTTATCTGCGCCTCCTAAGAAAAACCCATTCAATCCAATGAAGTCGTTGCCATCACCGAACATTAAGCCAAAACCGATCGCCCAAAAGGCAACGCTAGACAGAGCAAATACAATCAGGTTTTTGGAAAGAACGTTGACAGCATTTTTCTGGCGACAGAAGCCGGTTTCTAACATACAAAAACCAGCGTTCATGAAGAACACTAAAAAGGCTGCGATCGCAACCCACAGCGTATCAAGAGCAACTTTAAGTTCTGCTGTTGTTGGCCCTGCGGCTGGAGTTTGGGCAACTGCGGCATAGCCCCAACCCAAGACAATCAGACAAGCTAAAGGTAAACAAGCTTGCCAACTGGGAGAGAGTCGCTTAATTGCTAGATTAAATAGCTTGACTTTTGAGTTAGTCTGTGAGTTTACAGCGTAATTTCTTGGAGACAGACGCCTATTTTTTGTTTTTGATTTTTGTTTGTACATGAATTTGAACATCATCCTCAAAACCATCCTTAAAAAAGGGAAAAAACTGCCGTCCGAACTTAGATCCAGTGGTTTTTGATATTTTTCCTTTAGACCACTTGTTTAAAAATCAGAAACTCAAATAACCTTAATAGGAGTTTAAGAAACTATTGGCACATCTGTAAATATTTTTCGTAGTTCTTCTTAAGAAATTTATGATGTAATCTCTGAAACAGCCAAGTCTTCTTCACTTAATCTTTAATCTTTAAAAAAGAAGCTTTGGTTAGGAAATTGCCGGAAATTGTCAATATTATCCCTATAAAAAGGATGTAACACACTTACATCCAAAGAAAATTGGGATGATAGTATTGGTTCAATTTATATGACAGCTTTTGGGGAAGGGCTTTTAATTCAAATTTACTACTCTTGGTTTTGGCACAACTATTTAAAAAAGCCAAATAGATATGGCTATCCTACAATCACTTTTTTAAGGGAAAAGCGTTACCACTCACTCTAGAATTCACTCTCAAAAGCACTGACTCCAGGATTCTTAGGTGAACTACTGGCAAAGTCATGATAACTCAAGGGATAAATTTGACTGATTGTCTATTTACTCAAACCAAAAAACTGTATCGTTTAATACATTTTTTCGCTTATGTTATGGCAAATAGCTGCTGATGCAACAAATAAAGCAGCTAGACCCTTTATAGGTAAGTATTTTCCGATATCAGGGTCAAACTATTCTGAATGTTATTAAATTTTTATACAAAAAGTTAATTGTTAGAAATCGCCTTGCCCATTAAGCACCAATCAGTGAGGGAAACAACTATCGAAACTCCCATACAAGCTTAGAGCCTGAGTTAAATAGAATCGTAGTGGCAAACAAGGCTAACAATCCTAATTTCCTCAAAGAAACCGGGTTTAGAGTACCTGTAATATGGGAGACTTGGCAATATTCCCTAGAAATCAGATTCAAGATGAGTAACACAATTTCGGATATCGCAGTCAAGACCATCAACGGTGAAGATAAGCAATTAAACGACTACACCGGCAAGGTACTCTTAATTGTGAATGTGGCATCCTACTGCGGTTATACTTCTCAATACGAGGGGCTAGAAAAGTTGAACCAGAAGTATGGGGAAACAGGATTACGTATTTTAGGGTTCCCCTGTAACGATTTTGGTTCACAGGAACCAGGAAGTAATGAAGAGATAGTGCAATTCTGCACGAGTAAATATGATGTTACCTTTGAACTATTCGATAAAGTTCATGCCAAAGGCTCGCAGCAGCATCCACTTTATGAGCGACTTACCAAAGCCGTTGAGCCAACGGGAACTGTTGCTTGGAATTTTGAAAAATTTTTAGTTAATAAGCAAGGTGAAGTAGTAGCTCGATTTAATAGTAGTGTCCAGCCAAATTCACCAGAGTTAATTGCCATAATTGAGAAAGAATTAGCTAAATAGTCATTAGTAACCAGTCATTAGGTTGTACTATTGGTATTGATTTTTGGCTCTGGACTGTTAAATTTATTTACATCCAGTCCCTTAATTTAGAATATTGTCTCGATGAGTAGTTTAATTTATTTGTGTCAAATTTGTCATGAACGTTGCAATCATTGGTTGTGGTTATGTTGGTTATAAAGTCGCTCAATATTGGCAGCAAAAAAAAGATTTTGTTGTCAGTGTAACCACAACATCCCCTGAGCGTGTGCCGGCACTACAATCAGTAAGCCAAAGAGTTGTAGTTACCTGCGGGAATGACCTAGAGAGTCTAAAATCAGTTTTGCACAATCAAGATGTTGTCGTTTTAAGTGTTGGTGCAAAAGGTGCGGAAGTTTATGAAGAAACTTATCTACAAACTGCCCAGACTTTAGTTTCATCATTGCAGCAGTTTCCGACTGTAAAACAATTAATATACACAGGTAGTTATGCAGTGTATGGTGATAGAAATGGTGTATGGGTAGATGAAGAAACACCGCTTGCACCCGCCAATTTAAATGCACAAATACTCCGAAAAACAGAAGATGTGTTGCTATCAGCATCTAGCGAAAATCTCCGCGTTTGTATTTTTCGCTTAGGAGGTATTTATGGGACTGGCAGGGAACTGGTGAAAATATTTAGCAAATATTCTGGTACAACCCGTCCCGGCGGCGAGGATATTACAAATTGGATTCACCTGGATGATATTGTTGGTGCGATAGAATTTGCCCGTCACCGTCGTTTGCAAGGAATTTACAATCTGGTAGATGATGCACATCTCACCAGTCGAGACTTGCTAGATAGCTTATTTGAAAAACATAATTTACCCAAAGTTAAATGGGATACTTCTATCAAGAGTACTCGCCCATATAATGCGTGGGTATCGAATGAAAAGCTGAAAGAGGCTGGATACCAGTTAATTCATCCACAGATGATTTTTTAGCAAGTATTAAAAACTAGGAATTATGCAACCACCTGCTGTAACTAACACAACCAATTTGACAGCATCTCCTAGCCAGTTTTACAGTTGGGATAATTATCATTGCGCCTACGAAGTTCATCAACCAAGTAACACAACACCTGAGGGTATTCCCTTACTTTTAATTCATCCTATTGGTGTCGGATTGTCGCGGCAATTTTGGCAGCGATTTTGTCGGGAATGGTATAATACAGGCCAACGTAATTCAATTTACAACCCTGATTTACTAGGATGTGGCGAAAGTGATATGCCTCATCTGGCTTACACTCCTAGTGATTGGGCAGAACAGTTGCAGTACTTTTTACAAACAGTAGTGCAAAAACCTGTCATTGTTGTAGTACAAGGTGCTTTATTACCAGTTGCTATCCAATTAGTCCAAAAAGAATCAAATTTAATTGCTGGACTCGTACTTTCTGGGCCTCCAGCATGGGGTTTGATGACAAATAAATCACCAGAATGGCAGCAAAAAGTCCTTTGGAATCTCTTAGATTCACCTTTTGGGAGTGCTTTTTATCGCTATGCACGCACCCCAAAATTTTTACGTTCTTTCTCGACTCGTCAACTCTTTGCTTCTGAAAATGCTGTGGATGCAGAGTGGTTGAATACATTGCTTGCCGGTGCAGAAAATCCTGCTAGTCGCCATGCAGTGTTTTCTTTTCTAGCAGGGTTTTGGCGACAGGATTATACTAGTTTTATCGCCTCTATTCAGCAACCAACATTAGCGGTTGTGGGGGAAACTGCATCGAGTATTAGTGAAAAAAGTAAAAAAGAAACGCCAGATGAACGCTTGACTCATTACCTCGCCTGTTTGCCTCAAGGTCGAGGTATAAAAATAAATGGGCGCAATGTTTTACCATATGAATCAACCGCTGAATTTGTAGCAGCGATCGCGACCTTTATTAATGAAGTTTTTTAGCTGATTGATAGTTACATCATACCAGTCTTCCCATGATAGGTTATGACTGGAATTGATTACTAAAGGCAAGCAAAACTATGTTCCCTAATCGCCGAGGACAAAGAGTTCCCAATGTCACTTTTCATACTCGTCAGAACAACGAGTGGGTGGATGTGACAACCGATGAATTGTTTGCTGATAAGACAGTAGTTGTCTTCTCCTTACCAGGTGCTTATACTCCGACTTGTTCATCAACTCATCTCCCTGGCTACAACGAGTTGGCAGGGGTTTTCAAAGAAAATGGTGTCGATGACATTATCTGTATTTCTGTCAATGATCCCTTTGTGATGAACGAATGGGCAAAAGTCCAAGAGGCAGAAAATATCACTCTCATTCCCGATGGTAACGGTGAATTTACTGAAGGGATGGGGATGCTAGTAGATAAATCAGACTTGGGGTTTGGGAAGCGATCGTGGCGCTACTCGATGCTGGTGAAAGATGGTGTAATTAACCAGATGTTTATTGAGCCAGACGAGCCAGGAGATCCCTTTAAGGTGTCCGATGCCGAAACAATGCTCAGATATATCAACCCCCAAGCAGTGAAGCCCGAACTAGTTTCCCTATTTGCGAAAGTCGGTTGTCCCTTCTGTGCTCGTGCTAAGGCGATGCTCAAGGAACATGGCATTAACTACGAAGAAATTACCTTGGGTAAGGATATCACCACACGTTCGTTACGAGCAGTTACAGGTGCGACAACAGTTCCCCAAGTGTTTATCGATGGAAAATTAATTGGTGGTTCTGAGGCATTAGAAGCCTATTTCGCTGCTAAATAGGTTTCAGTTGGCGCACACAGCCTTCACCTGTGTCAACTTCAGATGAAAGTCATAATATTTTTGACCATAGCCTGATTTGTGAAAATTGAAAGCTACAGATCCCCGACTTCGTAAAAGTTGTCGGGGATTTTTTTCTATTCAACAATTAACAAATCTTCAGATGAATAGATGTATTTTTGTCCAGCTATTTGCTACTTATCAGATAAAATTGATTCGGATTGAATCTCCATTTATTTAAAAGACAATATGTTTGCTAGAATCCGCCGAATTCTGAGTCAATTTTTTAATCAATCAAGGACAATCAACAACGAACCGCTGAATAAAGTGAGTTTGATTGTGATTATTTTAATTGATATTTTTATCTTAATTAATGTTTTTACCGGACTTGATGATATTAGCAGGTGGCATATCAGCCCGACTGAGGCTTATCCATGTTATTCAGAGTGGCAAAATTACCGAGCAAAAACCACTCAAGATAAAGACTATGAAATTGTTAAACTTTCATTGCCATATAACTCTAATAATCAACTTAGTTTTCAGCGAAACTATCAACAAGCCGAAATAGGACATCTAGGTAAGGTTTCCCAAACGTGCTTGCAATATGCCGGCTACAAAGATAAGAGTAACAATCCTGAAAAGCAGCAAATCATAAAAGTTATTGATCAGAAACAAGCAAAAATCAGTAACCTTGAACAAACTAATCGCACCATTAAAGCCCAGTATGACTCAACGCTCTTAGAAAAAATTGCAGGTCAGGGCCGTGAACAATCAATTAATCAAGTTAGCGCTGAAAAAGCTAAACAGACATTAGAACAAAATAATCGCCAAATTTCTATTCTTAAACAAGAAATTTCTACTCTTAAAAATGAACTGCTTGCCAAACCAGAAAGTATTAGTTTTCTAGCCTTTATTAAAGATGACAATCAATTTCGGGAAGTTGATAAAGGCTATCAGCAGGCATCATTTTGGTATCCAAGTATCCAGCTTGCTTTTCAGTCCCTCTTTCTTCTACCACTGATTCTCATTGCCTTATCAGTCCACAAATTTGCCCAAAGAAGAGGATATGGACTCATCTCATTAATTAGCTGGCATTTGCTAGTTATCTTTTTTATCCCACTAATCGTTAAAATATTTGAATTTCTTCAAGTAGGTGCAATATTTAAATTTTTATTTGATATTATTAGTGCCATTTTTGGTGGTTTACTTTTTCTGATAAATTATGCTTATATTTTGCTGATTCCAATTATTGGTTTTGGAATTATCCAGTTTTTTCAAAAATTTATCTTTAATGCTAAAGTCCAAGCAGCTAGCAGAGTTCAAAAATCACGCTGTGTCAATTGCGCCAAGAAAATTCGACATCTTGATACTTACTGCCCGCACTGTGGTTATTATCAAGATATTGAATGTCAAAACTGCCATAATCTTACTTATAAACATTTACCGTATTGTAAACATTGTGGAGCTTCTCAAACTTCTAGTATTTTGTAATCGATGAAGTTTTGAAAGTTTCGACATACTTGGCTCATAACATATAGCAATCTAATTGGATTTTTCCAAAAATCCAATCAGATTACTATATATCTCTTCTATACTTTTTGGTAGGTGCATTTGATGTAATCTTTGCACTTTTCAGAAACTTAATAAGACTTTTGAGTGAGAAGTTAGGACTTAGAATTCTTCCCGGCTTTGGCTTCTGAATACTGAAGCGAGAGAGTATTGCACACAATTATGAACAGCGATATGTACTCAGTGGTAAACTTGTCAATTAAGTTTTAAAGAATACAAAAATTATATTGGCATCTTGATATACATGTAAAAAAAGGAATTAAATTTGACTATTTTAGAATTTTCATTACTAATTTGGATTGGTTCATTTATCGCTGGCTTGTTAGGGGCGCTAACTGGATTAGGGGGCGGAGTAGTAATTGTTCCCTTATTGACTTCAGTATTTGGCGTTGATATTCGATATGCCGTTGGTGCTTCACTGGTATCTGTAATTGCTACTTCTTTGGGTGCAGCATCTACCTACATTAAAAAAGGCTATACCAATTTGCGATTGGGAATGTTTTTAGAAGTAGCCACAACCATTGGTGCGATCGCAGGAGCAATGATTGCTACTTTTGTCTCTGTGAAAGCCCTAACTATCGTGCTAGCGATCGTCCTCATTTATTCAGCATACCTTTCACAACGACCCAGAATAGAACATGGTGAAGATGAAGTAGCAGACCCTATCGCAAATTATCTGAAATTGAATGGTACTTATCCAACTCCTGATGGAGTGATGTCTTACCAAGTTCATTCAGTACCAATGGGATTTGGTGTGATGTTAATAGCCGGAGTGCTTTCTGGGTTGCTTGGTATTGGTTCCGGGGGATTCAAGGTATTGGCGATGGATCAAGTCATGCGTCTACCCTTCAAAGTTTCTACCACCACTAGCAATTTTATGATCGGTGTCACAGCAGCAGCATCAGCCGGAGTTTACTTAGCACGGGGTTACATCGATCCGGGACTATCCATGCCGGTGATGTTGGGGGTATTACCTGGTGCTTTCTTGGGCGCACGAATCCTGACAGGCGCTAAAACGCAAATTTTGAGAATTATCTTCAGTCTTGTGCTGGTGGTAATAGCTTTAAAAATGGTCTACAACAGTTTAATAGGGGGGCTATAAAATGTATAAATTTAATAGTAGCTTTCGGTGGACATTACTGGCACAGCCAAATAGTGAAGTGGTTGCACTAACCTTACCGCAGGAAGTTTTAGACTGTAATATCGAACAATTAGAACAATCCACTACTAATAGCTGTCAGATTGATGCTAACAACAAGATTACGAAAATATCAAGTGATCAGCAATTAAAATATTTGCTCAGTAACTTCCTGAAATATGGTGTTTTGATAGCTAGTTCTGTAGTTTTACTGGGAGGTATACTCTACTTAATTCATCACGGTGCTGAACCTGCTGGATATCACTTTTTTCAGGGAGAACCATCCGAATTTAGCTCACCAGTAGGTGTAGTAAAAGCAGTTTTATCAGGTAGCGATGCCTACGGCGGGCTACGCCTACGCGGTATTATTCAACTCGGTCTGTTACTACTAATTGCTACTCCAATTGTGCGAGTTTTTATTTCCCTATTAGCTTTCCTGCTACAGCGAGAATATATCTATGTGATTGTTACCTTATTAGTATTGTCTAGCCTGATTTACAGTCTTGTAGGAGCATCTTATTAGGAATATTTTCAAAGATCAAGGGAAAAACTTAACCTATTTCCCTTAATCTAAAAGTTTGGAGATGCATCCAAAAATATTTGTTTAGAGCTATTAATTACTTTGTAAAAGGTCATTGATTGAGCTTATACTCTGTTTAATTTCTTCTGTCAGAGAAGTTCTTAATAAATCAAGGGTTTCGGCTGAAAGATTGAGTAATCCTAAAGCATATAATAGACTCGAAATTCCAATAAATAAAGCCAAAAATCTCCCCAAACAACCGGGATTAATTTCAATAAAACCCAATTTAGATTGTCCGATAACAGCAATCGTTATAAAAATAATTCCTGTTATTAGAAATGTGCTATTTGGCGTTAAATCTGTCATTATTATATTAATAAGCTTCGTTACTTTTATTTTAGATATTATTATACACTGATTTTATAAAGCCTGTATAAGTTTTTAGAAAAGAGAGTAAAATTGCATCTCTACATTTGAGCTATTATAGTCAGGTAGGGTCTATTCAACTATTATGGTTGTTTTGCGATCGCGCCTAGAACTACCTGCCCAAGGTAGTAGCTATTGAGGCGGATGAATATTAATTACAGAACCATCTGCATGGGTAATGGAAAACTGCTTGCTTCATCGTTGAAAACAAATGTGAGACGAATTGTATCTTGCATTTGCTCAATCACTTGAATACCACCATCACAGTGATCTCTTCAGCAAAGCTCACAGCAAAGTCATGATTAAGTTGCGATCGCAAAGGCTCAATATTTAGTAAATCAGCTTGGTAAACACGAATGGTGACGGGAATTATTCGTAGCCACCGCCAGAAGGTAAGTAACAAAAATATATCGTACCACCGTCGTAGTATAGCTTCTAACCAGCTTAACGAGCGATCGCGGCGGCTGATGTAAAAAGTACGTGCTAGAAGCTCCAAAGCAAAAATAATGTTTAAAAACAGGAATATATGAAATTCTAGCCTGTGTATTTGTTTCTTCTAGGGCTGGACAGTATTGCAACCATTCAAATAAAGCAGCAGTACCAAGAAAAATGAAAGTTATAGTAGCGACCACTTGAAGCGTGATCCTGTAACGAATAACAAAAATTATGTATATATTTTGTGATAGTAAAATCAAGATTTTTTATTTAAAAAAACAGAAATGTTATGAATATTTCACCTGAAAATTTGCCCACATCACAAAACCATCAATTTGGCAGTCTAAATATTTTAGCCACTCAACGATTTCGTGATTGCTATTGTGTAATAATGTATATTTTCGCTCATCTTTGACTAAAGTTAAACCTGTTTGTGGATTTTCGATGCTCGTTGCAAGATTGCGGTTAAAACGTTCATCTAATAATTTCAGCAGTTGTTTTACTTTGGCTTGCGCTACTTCTAAACTTAATAGGGTGTAATCTTGTTGTTGAATTATCTGCTGAAGTTCGATGATATTACTAAATTTTCGCCGACCCAGAGTGCCTTGAGTTAGTAGCAATAGTGCTGCCGCCCCATTTTTAAAGTCCTGTTGATTTAGTGCAAAATAATTCCAATCACCGTAAGCATACTGGATTAATTCATCTTTGCCAGTCGGTAAAACCATTCTGGAATGCCAACCGTAATCTGTTACATAGATTGTAATTGGCTCAACAGGATCAGCCGGCGGTAAAATGGTTGCCGGAGACAACATCCAAACCAATAAGATAGAAAAAATTACTACGGAAGCAAATTTGGTAATGCGGCATAAACGCATATCTGATACATAATCTTATGGCCAAGGTAGCAATAACTGCGGCTCTAGCTCACCGCGCTTGAAGGCTCTAACAAAACTATCGGCTAAAACTTTTGGTGTCCACGGTGCTTGAGCAACAATCACCTCAGCAATGGCAATGCTCATCTGGGTGTCGTCGGTATAGCTGCCAGGATTGAGTCGAAAACGCGGATGTTCGACGTATCGACTCAAATCGTTGTTAACGATCATTTCATCAGCATATTCAAAGCCTGCACCATAGGCATCTGCGTAGGCGTAGCCCGCCGAAGGCATCGCTAACTCTAACAGCATATTGATATTAAATTAAAAACGGACGCGCCAGAAAAAAGCTAGCAACTGATTTAGCATCTACCGGCTCTCCCTCCAAAATAGCTTTCTCTAATTCTTCGGGAGTCAAAAACACAGTTTCGATATCCTCGTCTCCATCTTGTGGTGGTGGTGTCTCCAGCTTTTCTAAATCTCGCGCCAGAAATGCATAAATAATTTCATCAGAATAGCCGGGAGCTAGGAAAAATTCGCCTAGTTTGTCCCATTTTTGGGCACTATAGCCAGTTTCTTCTTCGATTTCACGCTGTATCGTCTCTAGGGGATCTTCATTTGTTTCCAAAGTTCCTGCCGGAAATTCTAATATCCGTCCCTGAATTGCAAAACGATACTGGCGCACGAGTACAAGTTTACCCTCTGGCGTTACTGGCACAGCGAGGGCACCACCAGGGTGACGAATACATTCCCATTCTCCTTCCGATTTATTAGGCAAACGCAAGCGATTAACTTCAAAATCAAACTTGCGTCCTTTATAAAACAGACGTTGTTTCAGCAGTTGTGGTAATTCTCTACCTAATGGCATAATAAAATCTGATTATCTGTGATACAGAGGCGAAATCAGCGTTCTTCTGCTTTTAAGGATGGTAATTTTAATTGTCCATCAATAAATGTACATCAGAACAGTCTACCTCTTTCAGCAGTTCTTTAATAACACACCCAGAAACTGGTTCTATCCAATCTGGGGCAATTTCTGCCAGTGGCACTAACACAAAGGCTCGATCCCGCATTCGAGGATGGGGAATCTGGAGATTTGGTGTATCCACAATAAAGTCATCAAATAATAACAAATCTAAATCCAGGATTCGTGGCCCCCAGCGTTCCTGACGCACACGCCCAAATTGTTGTTCAATTCTTAACAAAATTTCTAATAACTTCTGGGCTGTGATTTCTACCTGCAATGTGACGCAGCCATTTAGGTAATCTGGCTGTGGTGGCCCGACAGCTTTGGTTTGATACCAATTGGATTTGGCTTCTAAAACAATACCTGGCGTTTGGGCTAAAGTTTCTATAGCTGCTTCTAAAATTGTCTGTGAATCGCCGATATTACTACCAAGGGCAACGGCGCTTCTTCTTGGCTCTGCTTCGGCGTAGCTCACCGTAGGCATCGCACTCTCCTTAAGTAAGCTCTTTTCGCGCTGTCTTTGCGAATACTTCGGTACACTTATTCCAGAAAACGCCAATAATTTTTTTATTCTCAATAAATATCAAAATTACAGGGCTTTTACAAAACTAAATTAACCAAATCTAAAAAACATTATTTTATGGTGAATTTAGTTAATTATTTTTTATAGGATATTATACTAACACAATGGTGGTGCGCTAACCCCAAAGTTGATTGATGGTGGTTATATAGTTACTACTTTGAGCGAGGAACTGACATGGGGAAGCTTACCTCCTGGTTCAAGCGAAGACCAACTAATTTGAGTAACTCTGGACAAGGAGGAACAAATGAGAGCTTACCACCAGCACATGTGGCGCAGCCGAGGCAGTTACTGAGCAAGATGAAAATTTTACCATCTAGGATTAAAGCCAATCAGGCAACTGGCGGTAAACCACTCTATCGTCGCGTATGGTTTTGGGCAGGTTTGGGTGTAGGTGGTGGGATAGTTGCCTTGATCTACGGTGTCAGTTTAATAGATCGGTCTTTGCCAGATCAGACCGAATTGAATGCCGTGGTTAGAGAGCAAACACTGACCATCAAAGCCGCCGATGGAACCATATTACAACAACAAGGTGAAGCGGCCAGAGAACAGCTAAAGCTGGAACAAATTCCAGATAATTTAAAAAAAGCTTTCATCGCCTCAGAAGATAAAAGATTTAAGGAACACAACGGAGTTGATCCTCAAGGGATTGTCAGAGCAGGTTTGAATAATGTGCGATCGCAAGGTGTGGTCGAAGGTGCTAGTACCATCACTCAACAGCTAGCGCGGATTCTGTTTTTGAAACAAGAACAGACAATCTGGCGCAAACTCAAAGAAGTCCGCCTAGCACAAAAAATGGAGAATGAATTAACCAAAGATCAGATTCTAGAGCGTTACCTGAATCTGGTTTATTTGGGAGGTGGAGCTTATGGTGTGGCAGATGCATCTTGGGTATACTTTAGTAAATCGCCAGACCAGCTTTCCCTCGCAGAGATGGCAACGATTGCTGGATTAGCTCCTGCTCCTAGCTTATACGCTCCAGACAAAAATCCAGAAGCTGCAAAACGGCGGCGAAACTTAGTATTGCTACGGATGCAAGAAGATGGAGTTATTACAACAGATCAAAGGCAAGCAGCCGTTCAGGAGCCATTAACTCTTAAAAGCAGTTTACCCAAACGAGTGCAAGTAGAATCACCCTACTTTACCAGCTACATCCAAAAAGAATTGCCGAAGTACGTTTCTCCTAATGTGCTAAAAAGTGAAGGGTTAGTAGTGGAAACCACGCTGAACCCGGCTTGGCAGAAAGTCGCAGAAGAGGCGGTTGCTAAAACACTGCGAAATCAAGGACGCTGGGAGAACTTTAAGCAAGGAGCAATGGTAGCCATTGACCCCCGCAACGGTGAAATTAAGGCAATGGTTGGGGGAAAAGATTTTGGTAAAAACCAGTTTAATCGGGTTACCCAGGCACAGAGGCAGCCAGGATCTACATTTAAAGGGTTTGTATATGCTACTGCGATCGCTAGCGGTAAAAGCCCCTACGATAGCTATCAGGATGCGCCCTTTGTCGTAGACGGCTACGAACCGAAAAACTATAGTGAAAAATTTCGGGGTTCGATGAACATCCGAGATGCCCTCACCGGCTCTATTAATGTGATTGCGGTAAAGACATTGATTGATGTGGGATTTACACCAACGATTAAACTTGCCCATGATATGGGGGTAAAATCTGAACTCAAGCCCACCTACTCTTTGGCTCTCGGCTCAAATGAAGTCAATCTGCTAGAGTTGACCAGTGCTTATGGTAGCTTTGCTACACAGGGATTGCACACAGAGCCTCATGGTATTACTCGCATCCTCAACCGTCAAGGCAAGGTGATTTGGTCAGCTAATTTCAAGTCAAAAAGGGCCCTTGACGCTGATAGTGCCGCCATCATGACTTGGATGCTACGCAACGTCGTAGAAGCGGGGACTGGTGCTGCTGCTCAATTAGGTAATAGACCAGTTGCTGGCAAGACCGGTACCTCCGACGAAGCCCGCGATTTATGGTTTATTGGCTACATTCCCCAGATGGTAACAGGGGTCTGGCTAGGTAACGATGATAACCGCCCTACATACGGCAGCAGTGGTAGTGCAGCTTATACTTGGCGCGAATTTATGAAAAAAGCGGTAGAGGAGATGCCAGTAGAAAAGTTTCCTAAACGACCCAAATTAGAAGGTCGTAAAGGCACCATCAAAGCCCAGTCTATCAAGCCCAAACAAGTGCTAAATCGTTCTATTTCCTCTAATGATGACTCAGAAGGGGAAAGTACTAGAAATTCTGAGGAGAGTGGTTCATCTAGGAGACGTAGAAGCAGAAGAAGCTATTCTCAAGAAGAACAGCAATCAAGCAATTCTACCCCAAGACGGAGAAGGCGCGATCGCAGTGAAGAATCAAGTTCCAATAACTCTTCCTCGGAATCATCTACTCCACGGCGGCGCTCTAGAAGAGTAGAATCTGATTCTCCCCCGCCTCGAAGAACTCGGCGATCTTCCTCTCCCGCAAATAGTTCAGGTTCTTCAGGTTCTTCATCGTCACAGCCATCCTGGCGGGATAAGCTTAGACCTTCTAATTAATTTAATCAGGAGTGGGCATTGGGCATGGAGAAGAGGCAGAGGGGCAGGGGGCAGAGGAGAGAAATTATTTTCCCCCTGCTCCCTGCTCCCTGCTCTTTGCTCCCCATACTCTTTTCTATGCAATATGAAGTTGCTCAAACTAAACTACGGGAGGATGTTAAGTGATACGCTCATTCTATAGTGTGTCAAGTAGTGTTACTTAACATTGGAGAATATACTCATGCATATATTGATGCAGGCAGCCGATTCAGTCGCAACAGGTGGTGGTCATTTTCCTTTTGCTTTCACGTTGGTGTATGTTGTTGGTTTTATTGCTGCTGTAACCATTGGTTCAATAGCTTGGTACAACTCGAAACGCCCCGCAGGTTGGGAAAGCAAAGAGCGTCCTGATTTTGTGCCTAAGGTTGATAAAGAAGAAACTCCGGGTCTGGGCGAACCGAAGTCATAATTTAGTCATTAGTCATTAGTGAGCCAGCGCGGTCTTGGGGGTTTCCCCCATGAGTGACTGGCGAACCCGTAAGGGTTATTAGTTATCAGACTATAGACTTTTGACTATGATTAGTTTTGTACGTCAACCCAACGCCGATAAAGCTTTTGAATTTGTTTGAGAAGTGCAGTGTGAGCTGGTTGAGTTGAGTCATTCGGTTTGGCTATATCCTGCAATTGGGTCAGAAGTCTGGCTTCTTCGACGGCAACTTCACCATCGCTATAAATTAAGCCACTGATGGCTTCAATCAGATTTTCACAATCTTCAAGACTGGGGCGATCGCCTAAATACTCCCGCACCCAGTCATAGCATTCTTTTGGCTGTACAGGAACTAATTCGTACAGCCAAGGCTTAATTTCTGGATCGTTAGCTAAACCTTTTGCTTGAGCTATTTCGCGGAGATATTGCCGTTCTTCTGGCTGGATTCTGCCATCAATCCAGGCGGCTCCAATCAGGATTTTAACTAAGTTTTTGACATTGGAAGGGGTAACCATTGCTGCCTCCTCTGGTAGATTCAGGCCTCCACCAAATCGTACAATCCCAAACCGTATTCACTCGGAATTATTGGTTTTTCTTAAGCGCACCATAAAAAAGCCATCCATGTCCTGTTGATGGGGCCAAACTTTGAACCAACCTTGAGGTGTGCTATGGGCAGAATCAAGTATCTCAATGCCGCTGGGAGACTCAATTTGCCAATTAGGTGACTCAGCTAGAAATGCCGAAATCACTTCTTCGTTTTCTGCTGGATGCAATGTGCAGGTGGCATAAACTAGTACACCACCAGGTTTGACAAAAGTAGATGTATGTGTTAACAATTCTTTTTGCAGCACCGAAAGTTCGCGGACAGATTCTGGTGTCTGTCGCCAACGAGCATCAGCATGACGGTGCATGGTTCCCAAACCAGAACATGGAGCATCTAATAATACGCGGTCTGCGCTGTTTTGGAATTGGTTGAAGTGGCGGCTGTCGCCAGTGTAAATTTGAATAGATTGTAAATTCAGCCGTTGAGAATTTTCTTGGAGTTTGCGAAGACGAGAAGGGGTGCGATCGCAAGCCCAAATTTTCCCTTTATCTGCCATTAACTCAGCTATGTGGGTTGTTTTACCCCCTGGTGCAGCACAGGCATCAATTACCACCTCACCCGGTTGTGGGTCAAGTAAATGACTTACCAATTGAGCGCTACCATCTTGTACAGTCCACCAACCCTCTCTGAAACCAGGTAGTTTTTGAATTGACCCAGCACTACCAATCAATCGTAAAGCTTGAGGTAAATGAGGAATCCGTCTCACCAAAATACCAGCAGATTGCAAAGCCGCCTCAACTTCCTCGATGGAAGTGCGAAGTGGGTTGATACGCAAGTCAATTGTTGGTGATTGGTTCATCCATTCACACAGTTGTTCTGTCTCAGCCAAACCCAGTTGTTCTAACCAAACTTGAATAATCCAGTCAGGAAAGCTGTGTAAAATGCCCAAGCGTTCCACTGGGTTTTCTGGAAGTTGTAACGGATCTCCTTTTATCTTCTCTGCTAGGCGGATGTACTGACGTAATAGACCGTTAACAAAACCCGTTAGTCCAGAAAAACCGTTTTCTTTAGCGAGTTGGACAGTGGTATTAACAGCAGCTGAGGCGGGAATACGCTCTTGATAGCGCAGCTGGTAGAAACCCAGGTGTAAGATGGTGCGGAGGTCTTGGGGTTGTTGATCAGATTTCTTTTTAGCGAGTTGATCAATAAGAGTATCAAGAGTACGCTGCCTTCTGACGCTCCCATAAACCAATTCTGTCAGCAAGCGGCGATCGTTATCAGCCAAACTAGCTTTTTGCAGTACTCTATCTAGGGCAACATCAGCATAAGCCCCCTTGTGAACATCTCGCAGGGCGATAAAAGCTAGTTGACGGGGGTTTGTCATGGAAAAATCATTTAGGAGTCAGAAGGCTTTTGTATTCTAACTCCCAACTCTTTACTAATTCGTAATTCGTAATTCGTAATTCGTAATTGTCGGATTTAATTTCCCCTTGTTTATAGGTGGTTTTGTTTCAATCAGGGTCTAAATTCCTGCCTGAAACTGTCTTTTAATTACGAATTACGTTAGCGGTAGCGAGTACTCGAGCGTCATTAGAAATTACTAATTATTGCATATACGGGTCTACACTGGCGATTTCAAACTCACATGCTCTAGAAACTTGTTCTGCTGGTAATTTCCCAAAGCTAATTAATGGTAAATAAGTGGGGTTCGCCATCAATTCTTTTGCCAATAAGAACCCAGTAATTGTCCAAGTTTGATATTTTCTAGCTTGTTTGCCAATCAGTCGCCCTTTCTTACCGTCGTAATATTCTGGCCATTCATCTGTACTGAGTCGTCCTTGGGCAGTTTCAATAGCCTTTTGTGCAAGACTTGTTTTGTTAGTTTTCACCGCCGCCGCCGCTAACATCCACATTAAAACTGGCCAACTACCAGCATTATGATACGACCAGGGTATATTTTTGGGGTCACATCCAGTTACAATTCTGTATTCTTCATGTTCCAAAGCTGGGAAACAAATTTTCATAGGCATATCTCCCACTAAGTCATCCCATCGATCCTCAATGAGAGTCATAATTGCTTGTGACTGTTCTTCGGTGGCTAAGTCTGAAATGATTGCCATTAAGTTTCCGAGTGAAAAGAAGCGAGTATCTAGCTGCGACGGCCCGACATTACCTGCTAGATAACCACCTTTTCTTGGCAGCCACTTATCTAATTCATAATAGGGAACAGAATCTACATATATGTTGAACAGATTAACAGCACCCTTGCCATATTCTTCACTTTTGAAGCGATAAATTGCATTCAGACGATTAATATCTATCCAATAATGCTGGCGAATATGAGCACATAAAAGAGGTAAGCGATTGTCAATGGCTGCAACAATATCGGAATTACCTTGGCAAACTAGCAGTTCACGAGATGCACGCAATGCCGTGTAAAAAAGAACTTGTAGTTCTAAAGGATGCCCATAAATGCCCATACGACGGTCAATCATACAAGCACCATCTGGAACCAACAGCGTTGGGTACATATCAAAACGATTCGCCAAGCAGATTTCCATAATTAACCTGATACCATTTTGGAATTCAGGTTGATAGGCTAGAGAAAAATCTTCTGTGGCGACTACATAAGCACGCAACAAAATAATCCACCATAGGCAAGAATCTACTGGCGTAACTCTAGCGATCGCATGTTCACCAAAGTCGGCTTCTAAATATTCTTGCCCATTTTCTGATACAACTTTAAAGCTAGCTGGGATTAATCCTCGTCCAGGTTTATAGGCATCTAATGCCCTTTCTTTCGGCTGTAACTTTAAGGTTTCTTCTAAGAAATTACGAACAATATCTGTTCTACCTTTGATCAGAAAAATTAGAGCTGAGGAGACAAAATCCCGAACAAAGCACTGGTCATAATTGAGCGCCTCTACAGATGCATCATAAGCGGCTACCGTACCAACGGGGCGTCCTTGATAATAGAGAATTGATTTTTCTAGTGTTTGCCACGCTTCTTCCACTTCTTTTAAATTTTCAGTAGTTTCCAATTCGTTTAAGTGCATCGCCAGAATAGCTCCATTTGGATTGTAAAGTTGTGGTAGATGCGTCTTCATTTCTTATTTTTGCCATTCTCAGCATAACAAAAACGATTCTTTGAATAGCAAATATAATTTGGAGAAAAATTAACCAACCAACAATGAATAAATCTGCTGACATTTATGCAGCTTTATTTATAGTTAATTTGCTTATAATCGATTACTCTTTTGGTGAATTATAGTTGTTGTTTTTCACCGCAAGCAGTAACATGATTTTCAAAACAGTCACACAAGATATATTTTTAGATTATTTGTTGTTCCGTTTCATGTACAGAATCTTTGCTTTACCAAATAAAAACATATCTTCAGTGCTGTTTAGTGTTTGCGTGAAGTTAGAACTGGTTTAGAACTGGTTGCAGTATATTTACTTGAGCAGGATTACTTTTTGACACTATGAAGTCAGATTATTCCCCTATAACCTAATAATTTATAACGTTTTGTCAAAATATGCAAGATGAATGCTTGAAAAATTTCAGATGTCAATACTTCTGAAGAGTTATATATTTTACCCTACTGAGAGATGACAGGGGGCGTTTATGGAGTCAATTCACGATGGGGTTACACCCCCAATCGTTCAAACCTCGGTGAGAGCGTTGCTTTCCCTCCCTGCAATAAATTGCTTGCTCATAGCTAAAGTGCGTTAAAACGAACTGAAATTAAAGAAATTAAGAGTGTATCGCTAACTCCGTTACAGCCCAGAACTGTACGTTTGGAGAATTGGTATTACCTCAGTTAACTTTTCTTAATTCGTCACTGCCAAAGTTGGTTTGCAGTTACTTTTTAATCACATTTGTTCTTAATGCTAGAGGTAGCTGAATTCTAATCATGTGTAACCCATTTATGAGGGAAATATGCGAATCAGTGTTAGTTCCCCAATCTTAACTATTAATCATGGCAGCACCTTTATGGTGACAGATTTAAGCGGAGAGATTCACCATAATAGTCGTAATCAAGGCATTTTTAGCAATGATACTCGTTTTTTAAGCTACTACGCTTGCTCGATGGCTACCTTTGGACTCGTCTAAGTTCTCTACTACGACCACCTATTACGCTGCACGAATTTACCTTACCAATCCAGAATTCACTAGTAGAAATGGCAAAGTCCCTGAAGGTTCTGTTTCACTGTCTATGCGATCGCATTCTCTGAAAATCTTCATCCAATACTTAATTTTTAGTATTTTTAATTGGCTTAGGTCGAGAAAACTTAGAAGGCGTTTTGAAGTTCTCTATTGGTACACCTTTAAGAGCCTTCAGCATAAAATCGCGCCAGATGGGAGTGACCATACCTCCACCTGTCGCACCGCGCACCAATTGTGTATTGTTATCTCTCCCTACCCAGATGGCAGTTGTTAACTGTGGTACTGAACCAATAAACCAAATATCCTTTTCTGAAGAAGTTGTCCCGGTTTTGCCAGCGACTGGACGATCTATAATTGCACCTCTACCAGTTCCTTGTTTAACTGCTGTTTGCATCACATCTAAAATTGTGGCTGACGCCCAAGGGTCAAGAACTAGACGAGGTTTCGGGGTATTATCAAGTAATACATTGCCACTACTGTCAGTGACGCGAGCAATGAGCGTTGGGGGCGATTGCCAGCCATAATTAGCAAAAGTAGCATAAGCACTAGCCATTTCTAGCGGTGTCACACCAATTGCACCTAGTGGTAAAGATGTCACAGGTTCCATCGGACTCATAATTCCCAAGGTGCGGCAAGTTGCGATGACTTTATTAATGCCCACAGCTTTGCCAATCTTGACAGCAGGAACATTACGGGATAGTGCTAAGGCAGTACGAATCGGTATTGCACCCTTAAAGCTATTATCGTAGTTCCGGGGAGAGTACTGTGTATCATTATCAGGGTAGCTGACTGGGGTATCTAGCACCGTTGTATCTGGTGTAAACTTACCACTAGCAAAGGCTGTATAGTAAACAAACGGCTTAAAAGAAGAACCAGGCTGACGGAAAGCTTGAGTTACCCGGTTAAATTCGCTAGCTTTTGAGTCTACACCGCCCACTAATGCTTTTATAAAGTGTGTGCGTGGATCAATTGCCACTAAAGCTATTTGATTTTTATTTAACCCTTGACTTTCAAGGGTTTTATGCCACTTTTTGATAGTTGATTCTGCCATCGCTTGAAAGTCTGCATCTACGGTGGTTTGCACCTGCATTCCACCTTTGAGTACTGCATCACGCCCAAACTTTTGAATTAGTTCCTGTGCCACAGTATTAGTAACATAAGGATGCTTACTAGGTTGAAATGACTTAATTTTGCCAAGTTTAATTTCTTGGTTAATGGCGTTATCATACTCTTGCCGGTTAATCCATTTCAATTTCAGCATTCTTTCCAGCACTACTTTTTGCTTTTGCTTGGCCAAATTTAAATTCACAAAAGGGCTAAATTGTTCTGGAGCTTGAATTAGACCCGCCATCATTGCAGACTCGCCCAAAGTCAAATTTTCTGCTGATTTGTCAAAGTAAGTGCCTGCTGCCGTTTCTACACCATAATTATTATGACCCCAGTAAACTTCATTGAGGTACATTTCTAAAATCCGCTCTTTACTGAGAACTTGCTCTACACGAATTGCTAGTATCGCTTCTGCTACTTTGCGTGTAAAAGCACGCTTGTGAGATAGAAACAAATTTTTCACCAGTTGCATGGTGATTGTAGAACCTCCCTCCTTCACACCGCCTGCTATCCAGTTGACTAACGCAGCACGTCCGATACCGCCAGGGTCAACACCGTGGTGGTTATAGAAATAGCTATCTTCACTGGCTAATACTGCTCGTTTTAAATTTGGGGAAATTTTATCTAGCGGTACGACTTTTCTGTTGGCTTCCCCGTGTATACCCACCAATAATTTGCCTTTGATGTCATAAATGTAAGTTGTTTCCGCTGGTGATAAGTTTCGTATTTGTCTGACTTCTGGCAAGTTACGGAAACTAATGGCTAAACCAACCAGCCCTCCGGCCACAAGAGAACTTGCCAGCATAATGATTGAGAAGAGAGTACCACCAGTGATTAAGCCTACTTGCCTCCAAAACTCGAAATTAGGAGAAGTCTGAATTTCTGGTTGCTGCTGTTCAACAGTATTTGATAAAGACATGGCAATTGCACCTCCTCACTTGTTCAATACGATTAGATTTTATTTAACAAAACTGGTTAGATAATTGTTGGCAACTGTAGTTTTATAGCTACGAAAGTGAATGAGTTGCTTGCCAATATAATTAATCTAACTTTAGGTAGATTGTAAAAAATAACTAATCCAATATTGCGCTAGTGTTGCCTATATCCTTATGTCCAGATATCAATTCAAGACCAGAAAATATAACTAAATGCTAAACGATGACTTGTTAGTGTGTAAGAATGAGAGCCACGTTAAATGAGGCTTTGCTTATATCTTCTTTTCGTCGATTCAAACGCGAATATTGGGGATTTTGGGAGTATGATGCTGAAATTGGAATAAAATCCCAGTACATAATTACTTAAGATAATTATGGAAATTATAAAATATGCATAAATGTTGAATATTTTGTCCTCAGAATAAAGAATATCTATCTATTGTGATGATTTTGCAAACAGAATCCTCTGATAAAAGATAGATAAAATTAAGTTAAAGGTTAGAGATGATAATTGCAATTATCAATATTTTGCCAGTTACAACTATCCAACTGCTAAATAAACTGCTGTAAGAAAGTACCAAAAATAAATATAGCGCCCTATCACTTTTCTTACTATGAAAAAATAAAATATTTGTAGCGACTGTCTTGAATGTCAAGTGCGATCGCACTTGACATTCAAGACAGTCGCTACGCCTAAATTGATGAGGTCTTACTTAATGGTAGTCCTTCTCGTGTCTGCCCGTAAGCCAGTACACCAGGAAAAGCAGTCACTTCAGCTTATTGCGTCCATCCTCTTCTTGTTAAATCTCTATCGTGAATTCATAGCCAGTGAAGGTATTGTAATAAAAGTGATTCCTGGATAAAACAAAAAATTTATATGACCTCAGTTTCTCCTCACAAAAAAGCCAGAGCCTTAAAATCTACCAGCCGCCGCCCTGCTAAAGAACTCTGTAGCGAGTGTGGACTATGTGATACATACTATATTCACTATGTCAAGGAAGCCTGCGCTTTTATTAATCAGCAAATAGGCGAACTTGAAGAAGAAACGCACACGCGATCGCGCCATCTCGAAAACCCTGATGAACTGTACTTTGGTGTTCACCAAGACATGATAGCGGCGCGGAAACAGCAACCAATTGAAGGTGCACAATGGACGGGTATTGTTAGCAGTATCGCCATTGAAATGCTCAATCGCGGCATAGTTGAAGGTGTTGTCTGTGTGCAGAACACCAAAGAAGACCGCTTTCAACCCATGCCCATCATCGCTCGGACTCCAGAAGAAATACTAGCAGCGCGGGTAAATAAACCAACGCTTTCCCCGAATCTTTCTGTGTTGGAACAGATAGAGAAATCAGGGATGAAGCGGCTATTGGTAATTGGTGTTGGTTGTCAAATTCAGGCATTACGAGCCGTAGAAAAACAACTTGGTTTAGAAAAGTTGTATGTTTTGGGTACACCCTGCGTAGATAATGTTAATCGCGCCGGACTGCAAAAATTCTTAGAAACCACCAGCCGATCGCCTGATACAGTTGTGCATTACGAATTCATGCAAGACTTCCGGGTTCACTTCAAACATGAGGATGGCTCAACAGAAACAGTACCTTTCTTTGGCTTAAAGACCAACCAACTCAAAGATGTCTTTGCACCGTCTTGTATGAGTTGCTTTGATTACGTAAACTCCCTAGCCGATTTAGTCGTTGGCTACATGGGCGCACCCTTCGGCTGGCAATGGATTGTAGTGAGAAATGACACTGGTAAGGAAATGTTGGATTTGGTAAAAGACCAGTTAGATACTCAACCAGTGACATCTAAAGGCAACCGCAAGGAAGCTGTACAGCAAAGTATTCCCGCTTACGATAAAGGCGTTACCCTGCCGATGTGGGCAGCAAAACTCATGGGTGTGGTTATCGAAAAAATCGGCCCCAAAGGTTTGGAATATGCGCGGTTTTCCATTGATTCTCACTTTACTCGGAATTATTTGTATGTGAAGCGGAATCATCCAGAGAAATTAGAAGAGCATGTTCCAGAGTTTGCCAAGCGTATTGTTGGGCAATATAAATTACCAGAATAAAAATTGGACATTGGGATTAGGGGAGAGGTGACAGGTGATAGGTAGTAGGGAATAATCTGTACCCTGTACCCTATTCCCTTCTTTATTCTCGCGCACGGTAGTCGGGAAGCGAGCGTAATCTTGCATAACTACATCAATCCGCGATCGCAATTCTTCTAACGGGAGCGATGCCTACGGCGGGCTACGCCTATGCAAATCCTGCCCATTCCAAATCGCGCAGGGAAGTATATACAAAGCTATTGATGTTAGCGATCGCATCACTCACCAAATTTACCAGCAGTGAACCTGCAATACTGGAGAGTAGCAGAGGTTGGGCAAGTATCAGGGCGATCGCATTCTGCGTTGTCCCCGTGCTCAATAAGCGAGTAATTTCATCAATGATCACCTTGTTGAGCCAAATAGCGATCGCTGGGCCTGCACCACCCAGTAATGTCAAAATTGCCACATAGCGTAGCTCCTTTGGAACTACTTGCATCACCGTCGTCACACTCCGGCGGAATGCTTGGAATGGAGAAATTTCAATTATTTGCATATGTTTTAAAGTGGCAAATAATAGCAAAATTCCCAGGCAGAAGTTGTGATCTCAATTTAAATGATCACTAAGTGCGGGCAGCGATCACACTGGTATCAAGCTAATAGCAGACATTAACGTAAGCGTATCCCGCCACAAACATCGCACTGAAAGAAAATTTTGATAATTGGGCGACAATTTTCCGAAATTGCTAACTTAAGTTTGGTAGTTATTACCAGAACACTGAATAATAAATAACTTCTATAACTAGCCTTGGGGGAATATGGCCCCAAAAAAACCTGGTCTTCGCGACCGGGTTTTTTGGCATGGCTGAAATATCTAGATGATGTAGGAATCTACCTCAGACTGTAGCCGCCTTCCAAGGGCAAGGATCGGATAGCATTGGTTATAAATTTGTACTGGTTAAATAAATTAATAACAATCAGAAGCTGACTGTGACTGAATCATCCACACCAAAATACCTAAGACTTGCTCTACTGGTGGAATTAAATATTCAGTTAAATCAATAGTAACAGTGCTATCTTCCAACTTGAGGAATGTCCACAGGTTGCCACTAGTAACACTACCGTAGATAGTAGCAATAGGTTTTTCGTATTTGGCATTAAACCTTTGGGCGGCTATCATTTCTGCGATACACTGCCCTAAACCACCTTTAAGATTTTCCTTTTTAGCTTCCACAATCACCACTGCTGGAGCTTCAATAAATAACTGTTCTGGCGAAACGCTAATCAGAAAGTCGCAAAATCCAGCCAGTCCAACTTCTGGTTCAACATTAAATTCTTCACCCGAAAAAAAACTGATTTGTCTGTTGAGAATTTTTCGGACTTCAAACAATATTGGACTGATAATCAATTCTGATCTAGCTTTCTCAGAACCCATTGCAATTGCTAGCTGGATACTTTCTGCTAAAAATTCAGCCAGTAGGGGACTAGGTGAAATTGGTTCTTTGACACTCCCCCACCAAGCTTACGCTGTGGTGGGGGATTCTTGTTTCTTAGAAACACGCTTATTAGCACAAGTGCCAACGAGTCTTACTGCTTCTCCACAAGCTTGAATTTCTGCGTGTCCCGCAGTATTTGTTGACAACCCTTCTCTACGAGAGGCTGCGCCAACGACTTCGCTCAGGGCAAGTATTCTAATCCCCTCTGCCCTCAAGTTCCGCGATGCATTTTCATCTCTGTCATGGGTTGTTTGGCAACTCAAACAAATCCATTCACGAATACTTAGATTCAGTAAATCATTCTTGTATC